>JAVHOK010000077.1:0-1168 GCA_036170035.1 Minisyncoccota bacterium | reverse complement strand
TTTACCCTGAACAAAGTTGAAGGGTTAGTTATTTTTTTCTACTTTCTACTTTTTACTTTTTCTCTTTATTGACTTTTTTCTTTTTCTTTGTTATTCTCTTCTTATAGATCTGCAGACAGCATGCATCTCTTAAATAGGGAATAAGACATGCCGAGGACAAAAACCTACTTTAGGTTTGATAAGTTTGCGATCTTAGTATAAAAGGTCGTATTTTTTTAGATCACAAAATATGAAAACAAAAGCCCAAAAAATAAAAGATGTTGAGATCGGATCTTCTCTAGTAGAGGGAGCTAAATCAATCGTTTTTGTAGATTTTTCCAAAACTCCTACCAAAGAAATTACTGTTTTAAAAAATTCTTTGGATACCATTTCTGGAAAATATAGAGTTATCAAAAAGAGATTACTCCAAATTATTTTTAAGCAAAAAGATGTTCAAGTTGATACAAAACAATTTGGATCTCAACTTGCTGGTATATATTCCCAAAAAGAAATCTCTGAGCCAGCGGGAATGGTTTTTAAATTTATCAAAAACCATGGCAAAGATTTTGCTTTTAAAATGGTTGGTGGATACGATTTAGCTACGAATGTTTTTTTCAACGAAGCAGATATCAAAGCTATCGGACGGCTTCCTTCCAGAGAAATATTATTGGCTCAATTACTTGGAATGCTTAATGCCCCAACAAGATCATTGGTTTATACACTTGATCAAATTGCCAAGTCAAAAACCAGTGTAAATTAATTATTATTAAATAAAATTAAATCCATTATGAACGAGAAATTCAATGAAATAATTTCCAAAATTGAGTCAATGACCGCTTTGGAAATTTCAGAGCTTGTCAAAGCTCTTGAGGAAAAATTTGGTGTTTCAGCTGCTATGCCTATGGCTGCCACTGGAGCTGCTGTCTCTGTCGCTGAAGAAAAATCATCTTACAATGTTGTTTTAAAGAGCAGTGGAGATCAAAAGATTAATGTTATCAAAGCTGTTAAAGAAATCACTGGTCTTGGTTTGAAAGAATCCAAAGATTTAGTTGATGGAGCCCCAAAAAACATTAAAGAAGGATTAAAGAAAGAAGAAGCTGAGGAAATGAAAAAGAAATTAGAAGCCGTTGGTGCCGTTGTTTCATTGGAGTAATTTTTTCTTGCTTGTCCCTTCTTTCGTCATTCTGCC
>JAVHOK010000076.1:22153-23688 GCA_036170035.1 Minisyncoccota bacterium | reverse complement strand
TCTCTAATTCTTTTGCCGAGTGTTTCGTTGGCGTCATCTAGTTTTACTCTTACTCCAGCTTCAAAAAGACTGTCATAAACTTTTTGAGCGTATTGTGTATGCTTTTCTGAAACAGGAATAATTATTGTTTGAATAGGAGAAAGCCAAGTTGGAAAGGCTCCAGCATATTGTTCTAACAAAAAAGCCATAAATCTTTCGTGGGTAGAGAGAGGAGCTCTATGTATAACAAAAACCTCATTATTGTCTTTGCCCGTGCTGTCTCTGTATGTTAGATCAAATCTTTTTTTAGCAGCAAAATCGAGTTGAACGGTAGACATTGTTTCTTCTCTGCCAATAATTGATTTAAATTGAATATCAATTTTTGGTCCGTAGAAAGCAGCTTCGTTGGATGCTTCATAGAAAGGAACTTTAAGGTCTTTAATTATTTTTCTTAAAATATCTTCGGAAAATTTCCAATTAGCTGGTTCGGCAATATATTTTTCTTTATGTTTTGGATCCCATTTTGACAATCTAAACCAAAATTCATTTAATCCAAATATTTTAAAATATTCCAATGTCATTTCAAGAACCTTTCTAAACTCTTCTTCTATTTGATCCTTAGTGCAATAGATGTGAGCATCGTTCATTTGTAGAGAGCGTACTCTTAATAAGCCAGCCAGTGTTCCAGAAAGTTCATTTCTATAACAAGTTCCGTATTCAGCCAACCTAAGAGGAAGATCCTTGTAGCTCTTTGGTTCAGATTTATAAATCATATGATGATGAGGGCAGTTCATAGCCTTAAGGTAATATGTGCCGTCATCCATTTTCATTTCTGGATACATACTTTCTTTGTAATAAGGAAGATGTCCTGATTTGAGGTAGAGCTCTTCTTTGGCAAGATGAGGGGTAGAAACTCTTTTGTATCCGTATAGATATTCTTTTTCTTTGGCTAATTTTTCTATTTCATCTTTTATAATTGTTCCATTTGGTAGCCATAAAGGAAGTCCTTTGCCAATAATATCATCAAAAGCAAATATGCCTAACTCTTTTCCGAGTTTTCGGTGATCTCTTTTTTTGGCTTCTTCTTCGTTTTTAATATGTTTTTCTAATTCTTCTTTTGTATTAAAAGCGACAGCATAAATACGAGTCAACATTTTATTCTTCTCGCTACCTTTCCAATAAGCTCCAGCCAGAGACATTAACTTTAATCCATCGGGATTGATTTCTTTTGTGTTTTTTATATGAGGTCCAGAACACAAATCTATAAATATGATTTTTTTATTTTTTCCATTTCCCGTTGAAGTCTCATATATGCTAATTGGAGACTTTTTCTTTTTTAACTCATCAATTAATTCAAGTTTATATTTATTGCCAGTAAAAATCTTTTTAGCTTGGGAGTAAGTAATTATAGATTTTTTAAAATTAAGATTTTGCTTAACTAACTCTTTCATTCTTTTTTCAATAATTTCTAAATCCTCCTGCCCAACCGAGTATCCTCGGTCGTTCGGGCGGGTATCTGAAATAGGGGCGATAAAATCAAAATCATAATAAAATCC
>JAVHOK010000076.1:9495-22053 GCA_036170035.1 Minisyncoccota bacterium | reverse complement strand
CGTTCGGGCGGGTATCTGAAATAGGGGCGATAAAATCAAAATCATAATAAAATCCGTTGTCAATAATAGGACCAATGCCAAGTTTAGTTTTTGGATATTTTTCCAAAATAGCGGTCGCTAAAATATGGGACAAAGAGTGTCTGACTTTTTTTATTTGAGGATCTTCTTCGTTAAATTTTTCTTTTTTCATACTTAGTAATGAAACTATAAGTTTCTATAAAAATTTTAATAGTTTTTGATTAATTAATTTTTTGTTTTTAATATTATTTAATGTTTAGAGCATAGTATAAATTTTCTAGTAATTCTATTAGTAGATATGTTCTAAGATTATATTTTAGTTGAGTTTGACAACTTGATCAACGACAATTTTTGGTTCGCTGTCTCTTTGAGAAAGCTTACCCTGAACGATAATAATGTTTTTTTCTTGCCAAATTTGTGGATTTTTTTCCAAAATCTCTGAGAAAACAACTATTTCTAAAGTATCGTTTAAATCTTCTATTTTTGCAAATATAATTGGTTTATTCCTTTTGGTAATGATTTTTTTGATGTTTGTGATAACGCCAGCCACTCTAAAGGCTCCATTAATCAAACTTCCATTTTGAGAGACGCTACTTATAATTGTTTTGATTGAAACAACTTTTTTTTGTTCTAAAATTTTAGAATATTTATTCATTGGATGATCGGAAACATAAAATCCAAGGAGTTCTTTTTCCCAATGAAGTTTTTCGTCGCAAGTAGCGGGGGTAACTTCGGGAAGAGTTAAAGAAGTTCCCTCTGATGTGCTTTTGCCAAAAAGATTGTTTTGTCCCGTAAGAGCATGTTTTTTTATTTGAGAGGAGAATAAAAGAATCTTTTCTAAATTTAAGATTATAGAATTTCTTTCTATTCCAAAACTATCTAGTGCGCCAGCTTTGGTTAAACTGTCTAAGGATTTTTTATTAAGATCTTTGTGGGTAACACGGGCAAGTAAGTCTTGAAGATTTTTGAATGGGCCTCTTCTTTGTCTTTCTTCAATAATAGATTCAACAATTGCTTGCCCAACATTTTTTATAGCAGATAGACCAAATCTAATTGATTTTCCTTCTGGGGCAAATTTTGAAAAACTAGAATTAATATCAGGAGGAAGAACAGGAATGCCAGATTTTTTTGATTCAGTAATAAGAAAAGAAGTTCTATCTATATCACCAGCATCGGAATTCATTAAAGCGGTAGTTAGTTCAATTGGATGATGAGTTTTTAAATAGGCAGTTTGATAAGCAATAAGAGCATAACAAACAGCGTGACTTCTGTTGAAGCCGTATCTAGCAAATGGTGGAAACATATCCCAAATAGCATTGGCGGTTTTTTTGTCTATTCTGCTTTTTATCATACCGTCAATAAGTTTAACTCTTTGTTGATCTAGAAGGTCTTTGTTTTTTTTACCGATAGCTTTTCTTAGAGTATCAGCTTCGGCTAAAGTAAAACCTCCAAGGTCTCTAGCGATTTGCATCATTTGTTCTTGATAAATTCCAATACCATAAGTTTTTCCTAGAATTGACTCAAGTTTGGGATGTAAAAAAGTCGTTGTTTCTCTTTTATGTTTTCGGGCAATATATTGAGGAATAAGTTCCATTGGTCCTGGACGATAAAGAGCCACCATGGCGACAATATCTTCAAGTTCGGATGGCTCTAATTCTTTGAGATATCTTCTCATTCCACTTGATTCTAATTGAAAAACGCCAGTTGTATCAGCTTTTTTTAGAGTTTTAGAAAAAGTTTCTTCATCGTCTAACGGTATTTTTGAAATATCAATTTCAAATCCATTTGTATCTTTGACTAGGCGAATAGTCTCTTCAATAATTGTGAGATTTTTTAGTCCAAGTAAATCCATTTTTAAAATACCCAAATCTTCTACGGCATGCATTTCAAATTGAGTAATGATAGTATTTGGATCTTGAGGGGCAAATTGAAGGGGCATGTATTGAGTCAATGAACCTTTTCCGATAACTGTTCCACAGGCGTGGACAGAGGCGTGTCTAACAACGCCTTCAAGATGTTGAGCTGTTTCAATTAATTTTTTTGCATCGGAATTTGTGTTATATATTTTTTTGAAATCCTCAACGGTGTCTAAAGATTCTTGTAGGTCTGCATTAAAGGGAATTAGCTTAGCGACTTGATCACAAAGTCCATAGGGATATCCTAAAGCGCGCCCTGTATCTCTAATGGCGGCACGGGAAGCCATAGTCCCAAATGTAATAATATGAGCAACACTTTCTTTTCCATATTTTTCTTGTAGATATCCAAAAATTTCATCTCGACGGATATCAGAAAAGTCCATATCAATATCGGGCATTTGAATGCGGTCAGGATTCAAAAATCTTTCAAAAATGAGTTCGTATTTGATTGGATCAACATCAGTAATTTTAAGAACATAAGCAACCAAACTGCCAGCGGCTGATCCTCTGCCTGGACCAACGACAATTTTTCTATCTTTGGCCCAGTTGACAAAATCTTGAACAATCAAAAAATAATCAGCAAAACCCATTTTTTCTATAACACTAAGTTCATATTCTTTTCTTTTAATAACTTCTTCGGTAAGAATTTTATATCTTTGGCTAATTCTTTCTTCTACAAGTTGTTTCAAATATTCAAATGGTTTGAGATTGTTAGGAGTTGGAAATTCTGGCAGGACTGTTTGTCCAAGAGTAATTTTAACATTACATTTATCGGCAATTTTAACTGTGTTTTCTATGGCCTCGGGTGTCTCAGAAAAAATTTGAATCATTTCTTCTTTGGATCTTAGTGAAAAATCACCGGCTCGTAAAGTCATACGATCGTCATCGGAAATTTTATTTCCAGTTTGAACAGCTAAAAGAACGTCATGATAAAAAGCATCTTCTTTTTTTGCATAATGAGTATCTTGTGTGGCGACAAGGGGAACTTTAAATTCTTTTGCTAGAGCTAATAGTTTTGGAAGAGCCGGTTGAATTTCTTTTATTTTCGGTTGATTCCAAATTTCTATATAAAAATCATCTCCAAAAATTTCTAAATATTGTTTGAGAGCTTCTCTGGCTTCTTCGTCTTTGTTTTTTAGAAACAATCTCGGAATTTCTCCGCTGGGACATCCAGAGAGGGCGATAATGCCTTTTCTATGAAGGGATAAAATTTCTTTGTCTATTCGAGGTTTATAATAAAAACCTTCTAAGTTAGCCTTAGTAACAAGTTGAATAAGATTCTGCCAACCTTCATTGTCTTTAGCTAGAAGGGTAATGTGATAATATTTTTCGGAATCAACAGAGGTTCTATCAAAACGGCTTTTTGGAGCCATATAGGCTTCAACTCCCATTATGGGTTTTATTCCAGCTTTGTTGGCTTTTTTATAAAATTCTATAGCGCCATAAAGATTGCCGTGATCGGTTAGAGCTAAGGATGTCATTCCTAGATTTTTGGCCTGATTGATAAGGTCGTCAATTTTAGCTAAACCGTCTAAGAGAGAATAATGACTATGATTATGAAGATGAACAAAATCCATTGAAATTTTTATTTTTAAGAATTATTTTTTCCTTATTATAAAGAGAATAAAACAAAACTACAAATTGACGATTTTGAGGTTATGTCGTGTGTTATTTTTATAGAAATATTATAGTTTTTGTATTATGATATTCTTGTTATATGAAAGATTATCCAATTATTGGAATAGACGAAGTTGGCAGGGGACCGTTGGCGGGAAAAATTACCGTTTGTGCTCTTTTGTTATCAAGAAAACAAGAAAGAAAAATAAAAAAAATTGTTAAAATTCCTCTTAGAGATTCAAAAAAATTATCTGCTCTTCAAAGAAAAGAATGGTTTAAAAATATAAAAAAAGAGAAGATTGATTTTGTAGTTAGTTCGTCTTCGGAAAAAATCATAGACAAGATTAATATTTCTAGAGCTTGTAATATTTCTGCGACAAAGGCATTTTTTAAACTTATAAAAAAGACCAAAACAAAAAAAGCTTTAGTGATTGCAGATGGATCAATAAAAATAAAAAACTTTCCAAAAAATAATAATTTTATTTTTAAAAACTTTCCAAAAGCGGATGAAAAAATATCGGCAGTTTCTTTGGCGTCAATTGTGGCAAAAGTTACCAGAGATGCTTATATGGAAAAAGAGCATAAAAAATATCCCCAATATGGCTTTAAAGATCATAAGGGTTATGGAACAAAGCGACACATTAAAGCGATTAAAAAATATGGTCCGTCTAAACTTCATCGTTTGACTTTTATAAAAAAATTCCATAAAATAGATAAGAGTTGATGATTTGATAAATAAGCAGTTTACTTTTTTATCTCTTTATTAATTACTGATTATCAATTATTAACGATTAAATAATATGGGTGGAGTACCTACAAAACATCACACAAGATCGAAGACTGGCAGAAGACGCTCTCATCTTGCGCTAAAACCTCAAAATATTGCCGTTTGTTTAGAATGCAAACATCCCGTTGCATCTCACAAGGCATGTTCTAATTGTGGTTTTTACAAAGGCAAAAAAGTCGCTTAATTTTTTAAGCGTTTTTTTGTTTTTATAAAAAAATAGAATTGGTAGTTAAAATTAAAGAAGGATTAAATAAAAGTCATTGTATATGGCAACAAGACATCTGGCACGCTCAATTGTTCTGCAATCTCTATATGAATGGGATTTTAATAATAAATCAACTGATTTAGTTAAAATTGTAGAAAGGAATATGGAGGAATTTGGTCCGGGCATAAACGAGCCCGATTTTATCTGGAAAATGGTCAAGGGAGTAATCGAACATTTAGCAGAGGTGGATAATATTATTTCAAAATCTGCTATAGAATGGCCATTTGATCAGATCACTTTAATTGATAGAAATGTTTTGAGGTTGGGTGTATATGAACTTATTTTTGTTAATCACGAAGAAGTGCCTTATAAAGTAGCAATTAATGAATCTATTGAACTGGCAAAAAATTACGGAGGGATAAATTCTGGAAGATTTGTAAATGGAGTACTTGGAACTGTTTATAAGCAATTAGAGCAAGTTAATATAAAAGACGCCGTACCAGAAGTAATAGAAAAAAAAGAGGGTAAAGAAAGTACAGAGTAAAATTTTAATTTTATGGATAATTTAATAAATTTTTTGGAATTTCAGGAAAAGGTTGGAATAAATTTTAAAAATCAAAATCTTCTTAAAGAAGCGTTGACTCATAGATCTTATATTAACGAGAATCCTTCTTGGGATGTTCCGCATAATGAAAGGTTAGAATTTTTAGGAGATGCGGTTTTGGAATTAATTATTACCGAAAATCTTTTTGAAAAATATCCTCAACACGATGAGGGAACCTTAACAAGCGTGAGAGCGGCTTTGGTTAATTATGTCTCTTTATCTAAAATTGCTCGAGAAATTGGGTTAGGGGATTATATTTTTATGTCAAAAGGAGAGGCAAAAGATGTTGGAAAGGCAAGAGAGGTAATTTTAGCTAATGCAATTGAGGCTTTTTTAGGAGCTGTTTATTTAGATCAAGGATATGGAGTTATTTCTGAGTTTATTAAGAAAACTATTTTTATATATACAGATGAGATTATTGAAAAAAGTCTTTATCGAGATTCAAAGAGTTTATTTCAAGAAATAGTTCAAGATCGTTTTAAGGTGACGCCATCTTATCAGGTTATAGAGGAAAGTGGCCCGGAACATAAAAAGATTTTTAAAGTTGGAGTTTTTGTTAAGAGCAATAAAATTGCTGATGGAGAAGGATATTCTAAACAAGAGGCCGAAGTAGAAGCAGCAAAAAATGCGTTGTATGTTTTTAAAGCGTCTTGAAATTAATGGGTTTAAATCGTTTGCTGGCAAAACCGTTTTTGAATTTCCAACGGGGATAGTTGGTATTGTTGGTCCAAATGGATCAGGGAAATCAAATGTTATAGATGCAGTTAGATGGCTTTTAGGAGAAAGAGAGGCAAAAAATTTGAGAGGAGAAAAAATAGAAGATTTAATTTTTGCCGGAACTCCTAAAAAACCAAAAATGTCTATGGCGCAAGTTTCGCTTGTTTTTGATAATTCAAGTGGTCAACTGCCTTTAGATTACAAAGAAATTGTTATTTCTAGAAAAATAAACAGAACAGGAGAATCTGATTATTTTATTAATGACGCAGCCGTTAGATTAAAAGACATTATTGATTTTTTTTCAAAAATAAAATTAGGAACAAGAGGTTTAACAATTATTGGTCAGGGGTCAGGAGATATTTTTGTTAAAGCAACGCCTGCTCAGAGAATGATGATGGTTCAAGAAATTTTAGGGTTAAGGGAGTTTCAGATAAAAAAAGCTGAGAGCCAAAGGAAATTAAAAAATACTAAAATTAATTTAGAAAAGGTCAGGGCGATGATCGCGGAGGTGGCCCCGAGGTTAAGAATGTTAAAAAGGCAAACTGTTAAGTGGGAGAAGAGATTTGAAGTAGAGCAAGAATTGATGTCTATGGAGGGTAATTTTTACGCATCTAAAATAAAAAATTTGAAAGATAGCTTGATTCAAGTCAAACAACCTTTGCCAGTTATTGAAAAGAAATTAAAAGAATCTGAAAATCTTCAAAAAGAATTAGAGGAAAAACTTAAAAAAATAGAAAACAGTTCTCTAACATCTAAGAAGGTTTCTGAATTACAACAAAATAAAAGAGAGCTTTTCTCAAAAAAATCTCAATTAGAAAGAGAATTATATCGGATTGAATCTCAATTAGAGAGATTTGTAAAAACATCAGGAGAAAATCTTATTTCTATTGAAAGAGCGAAAGAAACTCTTGATGAAATAAAAGATAATTCTCAAAAAGCTATTGAGGTAAATTCTTTAGAAGAAACAAAGAGTTATTTGAAAATTATTATTCATCTTGTTGAAAATCTTTATAAACCAAAAGATGTTGTTTCTGATAAAGATTTTGATAATTTAAAAAAAGAGAAAGAAAGAGTGGTTGGTATTTTAGAAAAGATTGAACAAGAAATAGAAGAGATAGAAAAAAACGAAAACGATATTTCAAAAAGTGTAGAGGATTTTAATAAAAATTTTAAGGAAGTTTTTACTCAAGTTGAAGAAGCAAGAAAATTATCAAAAAATCTCTGGGACGAAAAAAGCCGATTGATGTTTGAAGAGGAGAGGGTACATTATAAACTTGAAGAATTAAAAAATCAGATTCATTCTTTTGGTGATCATTTTAATAAGTATGAAGAGTTGGCCGATAGTCAATCTTTTATTCCTGATTTATCAGGAGATAATTTAATTGAATCTGAAAGAAAAATATTTCGTTTAAGAGGGGAATTGGCTAGTATTGGAGAAATTGACGAGTCGTTAGTAAAAGAGACTCATGAAGTGGAGGCACATCATGACTTTTTAGTAAAAGAGTCTGATGATTTAGAAAGGGCTTGTGAAAATTTATTTTCTTTAATCAATGAACTGGATAAAAAAATTACCTATCAATTTCATTTAAATTTTAAAAAAGTTAACGAAGAATTTAATAATTTCTTTAGACTTATGTTTGGAGGGGGATCAGCAAAAATGAAAGTTATAGAAAAAGAAGTTTCGGATAAAATTATTGAAGGAGAAGAATCTGAAGAAATAATTATAGAAAAAGATGAAGATGAGGTGAAATTAGCAGGGATTGATGTGGAGTTATCTATCCCTCAAAAAAAGATAAATAATTTAGAAATGTTGTCTGGTGGAGAAAAGAGTTTGGTGTCTATTGCTGTTCTTTTTGCTTTAATTGCTGTTTCTCCTCCTCCATTTCTTATTTTGGATGAAGCGGATAGTGCTTTGGATGAGAAAAATTCTAAGCGTTTTGCCGATCTTATTAAAAATTTTTCTGGAAATAGTCAGTTTATTGTTGTCACCCATAATCGTGTCACAATGGAAGTAGCACAGATTTTGTATGGAGTGACGATGGATGATTCTGGATCGTCTAAGGTTCTCTCACTTAAATTGGAAGATGCAAAGAAGGCTGTGAGATAAAGATTGACCAACAACTAACAACCAACGACTTACAACAAAGGCATAGGTTGTATGTATTACTGAGTGAGTTTGACAATTAGTTTTTTATTTATTAGAATTAAAACCCAGTTTAAGTAAAAAAATAAACAAATGTTATCAATCAAATTAAGGCCAGTAGGCAAGAGAAAACAGATTTCATATCGTATTGCGATTATGGAGAAAAAATCAAAGCTTAAGGGTAAATTTATTGAGGATTTGGGATGGTATAATCCACATACAAATAAATTTGCTATTAAAAATGAACGAGCTAAATATTGGGTTTCTGTTGGCGCTCAACCAACTGATTCTATTCATAATATTTTAGTTGATGCAAAAATTTCAGAGGGACCAAAAATTTCTCTTTATAAAAAATCAAAGAAAATTCCTGTAGAAAAACCAGTAGAAGTGCCAGTTTTGGAAGTCGAGAAAAAAGAAGAACTAAAAAAAGAGGAAATTAAAGAAAATGTTGTTGAAGAAATTTCGTCTTTGAAGCCAATAGAAGAGATTAAATCTTCAGAAGAAGCATCGCCAACAGAATAAGAGTTTTTAAAATTTTATAGTTTCTGATATTCCGAAATTAGCTAAAAGGTCGAAAGAATTATAAAGATAAAGAAAATTACAGACATTCATGGAACAGTATAAGGACCAACAATTTTTGGAAACTCTTGTCAAATCGATAGTTGACAATCCAAATGATGTTGTTGTTGAAAGAAAAATTGATGAAATGGGAGTGCTTTTGACTCTCAAAGTTAACAGAGTTGATATGGGACAAGTTGTCGGAAGACAAGGATCAACAGCTAAAGCTATTCGTTCTTTGCTTCGTATCGTGGGAATGAAAAATAATGCTCGTGTTAACCTTAAGATTCTAGAGCCAGAAGGAGGATCTATGGTTTCATCGGCGGTTGATAAGACTATGGAAGAATTAAAAAATTTATAGGATTTTTAAAAAACGCCCTTAGTAATTTACTGAGGGCGTTTTTGTGTCGGTTGAATTATATAGATTTTAATGATATAGTTTCTTTATGAATAAGAAGAATAAAATTGCTAAGAAAAAACAAGCAAAAAAACAAGGCAAAAAAATAAGTTTAAGAAACAGATAATAGCGTCGCCTTTTTACGAGGGCGATTTTATTTTAAGAGTAAGATATTTTTTATATCTAAACTATGAAAGAAATTACAAAAAAACCAATAGCGGTTTTTGATATAGATGGAACAATTTTTAGAGGCTCTTTATTAATAGAGTTAGACAAGGCTTTGGTTAAATATGGAATATTTCCCCCAATTGTAGAGAAAGAGGTAGAAGATGTTTATTCTTTGTGGGTCAATAGAAAAGGAAGTTATGAAGATTATATAAATAAGGTAGTTGAGATTCATCATTCTCGTTTAAGTGGTTGCTCTCCTAAAGATGTTAATAAAATTAGTCATTTAGTGATCAAAGAACAAAAAGAAAGAGTTTATATTTATACTAGAGATTTAATTAAGCAATTAAGGAAAACCCATTTACTTTTAGCTATATCTGGATCGCCCGTTGAGATAGTTAAAATTTTTTCAAAAAAATGGAGGTTTGATAAATATTTTGCTACTGAGCATGAGGTTATAAATAAATGTTACACAGAAAAAATATCCAAACTCCCAGTGGCTAACAAAAAGAAAACCTTATTGGATTTTATAGAAAAAAATAATTTATCATTAAAAAATTCTGTTGGAGTCGGAGATACAGAGAGTGATGTTAGTTTTTTAAAAATAGTAGACCGACCAATTTGTTTTAATCCAAACAAAAAACTTTATGATTATGCCAAGAGAGAGAAATGGCAGATAGTAGCAGAAAGAAAGGATGTGATATATAAAATGTAGTATTAAAAATCGCTTTTAAATTGAATGGAGTGATTGTATTTTTACAAAATAACGCCAATATTTAGATTTTTAGTGTTTTGAATAATAACCGTTTAAATGTATTGTAAGTCAAGATATAAAAATGTAATATTTAAAATATGTTATATGTAGTTTCTACTCCAATAGGGAATTTAAAAGATATTACCCAAAGAGCGCTTGAGATATTGAAAAGTGTTGATATTATTTTTGCAGAAAGTCCAACTGACTCAATGAGATTACTAAATGCTTATGAAATTAAGGGCAAAAAGATATACAAATATAACGATAGAAACAAAAAAGGCGTAGAAAAAAATATTGTTGAAATCTTACAAGAAAAAGAGGTGGCTTATATCAGTTCGGCTGGGACTCCAGGAATAAGTGATCCGGGAGAAGATTTAGTCAAAATTGCTAGAGAAAATGATATTAAGGTTAATGTTATTCCGGGTGCTTCAGCTTTGGTGAGCGCTATTGCTGGAAGCGGTTTAAGAAGTAGAGAATTTACTTTTGTTAGTTTTCCTCCCAAAAAATCCGGTCAATTAAAAAATTTATTTAAAAAATATCAAGAATTAGAAACAACTTTAGTTTTTTTTGAATCACCTTATAGAGTGGTTAAAACTTTAGAAGGTTTAAATGAGGTTTGCCCTGATTCTCGGGTTTGCGTGGCTAAAGAGATGACGAAAATGTTTGAAAATTATTTTGTCGGCAATCCTGAACAAGTTTTGTTAGAAATAGCAAAAAGCCCAAAAAATCTTAGAGGAGAATTTGTGATTGTGGTTCAGTTTTAGGTCTTTTGAAATTTGGAATAATTGTGATATTATTTGTATAGATCTTTGTAAAATAAAAAAAGGGGAGGTGAGATATGCCGAACTTGGAGTTAATTCCCATAGAAAAACCACCAGAAAGGTTTGATTTTGAAGATATTTTTATTTTTGATTTAAGCAAAGTTGAGGAAAAATATTTTAAACTTTTTATCATGACTTTATTTAGAACTCTTATTGAGTGTTTAGATGTTGAAAAGGCAGAATCTGTTTTTGTTCAAAGTATTATTAAATTGGGTTTGGATGAGGGATTTGTTAGGAGAGTTTTTTGGAGATATGTCCATGAATATGCTCATAGGCGGTTAACCTTTCCTGATCAGCCTTAGGATGATTAGTTGTTCTTACGCGCGAAGTGTTTTTTGCTTCGTGCGTTTTTTTATTTAATAAACATCCCGTCTCCAAAAGAAAAGAATCTAAATTTATTTTTTATAGCCAGAGAATATAAATCAAGAAGTTTTTTTCTTCCGATAAAAGCTGAAACAAGCATCATTAAGCTTGATTTTGGAATATGGAAATTTGTAATGATTTTATCTACAAATTTAAAATTATAGTCCTCATTTATAAAAAGATCTGTTTCTCCAGTGGGTTTAATGATTTGATGATTGTTTGTGGCGCTTTCTAGAGTTCTAACAACGGTTGTTCCAACAGCAATAATTGGTTGATTTTGTTTTTTGGCTTTATTGAGAATTGCAATACTTTTTTTACTAATATCAAACCATTCTTTGTGAAGTCTTTTTCTTTTTAAATTTTCTTCTGTTAGGGGCGAAAATGTTCCTAGGCCCACATGTAGAGTAATAAAAACTATTTGATGACCTTCTTTTTTGATTTTATTAATAAGATTTTTAGTAAAGTGCAAAGAAGCGGTTGGAGCGGCGATTGATCCTTTTTCTTTAGCAAAAACAGTTTGATATTCTTTTTTAAGTTGTGATTTTGAAAGGGGTGTGTTTTTAATATAAGGTGGAATGGGAGGTTGGCCATATTTATCAAGAACAGAAAATATTTTTGATATATTAAAAAGAGGTTTTATAAAATAGTATTTGCCTTCTTGTTTTTGGACTTTAAATTGGTAGAGATTGTTTATTTTTATCTTTGATTCTATTTCTAATTTTCTATCAGACATAACTTTAATTTCTTTTGTATTTTTTTCTATGTAAAGAAGACGGACTTTCCCCCCGGTTATTTTTGTAATTTCAAATCTGGCTGGGATAACTTTGGTTTGATTAAAAACAATAACGGATTTTTGAGGAAGATATTTGGTTAAATTAGAAAAGGTATCAAAAAATATTTTTTGTGTTTTTTTATCATAAATAAGCAATCTAGCTAGATCTCTTTTTGTGGATGGTTTTGTGGCGATTAAATCCTTAGGAAGGTTGTAATCGTATTTTTTTTGTATTTTATCTAAGATTGACACAATGAGATTAATTTTGTTATATTATTTTTAGAACGAAAGGAGAAATAACTATGTTACTTCTGACTATTTCGATATTTCTTCTGGTTTATATTTTTATTGGATATGTTATGAGTGGTATTTTTGCTCGTATTAGTGTGACGAAAGATTGTACTGGGCCATTGATAGTTTATTTTTGGCCGATAGTTCTAGTTGCTCTTTATGGCTTGTTTGTTTTTTCGTGTTTTTATATCGTTTTTAGATTCTTTCTTTGGATTTCTCTTGGATGTCCAAGGGAATTTGATTGGTTTTCATTCTTGCGGTAATTCACCGCTGGAATTGAGTTGGACGCTTCGGCGTCCTTTTTTTATCCCGTAGTAGAAATTTCATTTTATTACGAAACTTGGGCTCTGTTTGTTTTTTGTGCTTATATTTTACCTTTCTTTATTTCATCTCTAATGTTTTTTACAAAGTTATTAAAATAGTAAAGATT
>JAVHOK010000076.1:0-9395 GCA_036170035.1 Minisyncoccota bacterium | reverse complement strand
CTTTCTTTATTTCATCTCTAATGTTTTTTACAAAGTTATTAAAATAGTAAAGATTATGGAAGCTTAATAACTTCAAAACAGTAAGTTCATTAGCTTTTAGTAGATGATGTAAATAACTTTTGGTATAATTTTTACAAACATAACACTGGCAATTTTTATCTAATGGACTTAAATCATTGAGATATTTTGTTTTATTTAAATCTAATCTTTCGTGTTTGGTTGTTAGTTGTTGGTTGTTAGTTGTTGGTTTTTTTATAAAAGCATATCCATGTCTGGCATAGTGTGTTGGAGTAATGCAATCAAATGTGTCTATGCCCTCTTTAATGATTTTAGGAATATCTTCTAAATGTCCAATGCCAAGAAGATGTCTTGGTTTTTCTTCGGGAAGTTCGGCGTTAACCCATTTAAGCATTTTAGTCATTATTTCTTTTTCATCTCCAAATTCTCCTCCAATGCCAAAACCATTAAAAGGTAAAGAGCCAATAAATTTAGCGCTTTCTATTCTTAAATCTTTATATTTCCCCCCCTGGACTATCCCATAAAGAGCTTGTTTCTTTTTTCCTTGAAACGATCTTGATGATAAACAAATTTTTGCCCAGCGATGAGTTTTTTCTAAAGATTTTTTTGTATATTCATAGTCGGTAATGGGGGAGGTGCATTCATCAAAAGCAAAAATTATATCAGCTCCAATTTTTTCTTGAATTTGAATTGATTCTTTTGGGCCTAGAAATAATTTTTTTCCATCAATGTATGATTTGAATTCAACACCATCTTCGGTAATTTTAATTAATTTTGGTTGCGCGCCAACTGTAATTTTATCGTATCGGCTTTGTTTGAGTATTTTACCAGTTCCGTAATCGCGTCCAAATCCTAAACTAAAAACCTGAAAACCACCCGAATCAGTCATAGTTGGTCCTTGATAATCCATAAATTTATTCAATCCTCCATTTTTTTTGATAACATCTTCACCTGGTCTTAGATGAAGATGATAAGTATTGGATATCATCATTTGCATTCCAGTTTTCGGTATTTCCTTGCTATCTAAAGTTTTTATGGTTGCTTGAGTGGCGACTCCAACAAAAGATGGAGTTTCTATTTTTCCATGAGAGGTAATTAATCTGCCAATGCGAGCGTTGCTTTTTTTTGATTTTTTGATTATTTTAAATTGAAACATAGAATGTTATTCTAAAATTGATAGCATAATTAATCAAATTAATCAAAATGAAAAAAGAACAAGCTATAGAGATATTAAATAAATGGGTTTTAAATAATAATTTAAAAAAGCATATGTATGCAGTTGGGTTAGCAATGAATTATTATGCAAGTATTTTTAAAGAAGACGAAGAAAAATGGGAAGTAGCAGGAATTTTGCATGATATGGATTATGAAAGATATCCAGAATTAGGATTGGGCGGACATCCTTATAAAGCAGTTGAATATTTAAAGAGTGTTGGATTAGATGAAGAATCTTTGGATGCTATTTTGGGACATGCTAGTTATACAAATACAGCTCGTTTAAGTAAGATAGCAAAGACTCTTTTTGCTGTTGACGAGTTAACTGGTTTTATTGTGGCAGTGGCTTTAATAAAGCCAGAAAAGTCTTTAGCTGTTGTAGATGTAGAATCTGTTAAAAGGAGATTAAATGAAAAAAGATTTGCTTCGGGGGTAAACAGAGAAGATATTTATAAAGGTGCAGAAGAGTTAGATGTTCCTTTGGATAAACATATTCAAAATGTCATTTTAGCAATGCAAAAAGGTCATGACATTTTAGGATTATAAAAAAAGGGGATTATTTATCCCTTCTTTTTTATGGCTTCAATTTTTCTTTTTAGTTCTATAGATTTTTCAAATTGAAGATTTCTTTGAGCAATTTCGAGTTTTTGTTTTAATTCTTTGATGTAGTCGCGAGTAAATTCTTTTTTGGGTTGCTCTTCTTCTATTTTTTCTACCGAAAGGGTGTTTTTGTTGTCTTTAAATATTTGAGTTGGTTTAGTATTGTGTTTTTTATTATATTGAATCTGGATATTTCTTCTTTTTTCCATTTCATCAATGGCGGATT
Organism: Minisyncoccota bacterium; assembly: GCA_036170035.1. Lineage (GTDB taxonomy): Bacteria > Patescibacteriota > Minisyncoccia > UBA6257 > JAGOQP01 > JAVHOK01. Next base: position 7,336 of record JAVHOK010000076.1, on the reverse strand, counting down.
TCATAGATTTTGTCATTTTATCGGCATACATAATAATATGGCCGTTTAAGTTTCTAGAAGCTCTTCCGGAAATTTGCATAAAAGAAGTTTTATCTCTTAAAAAACTTTCTTTGTCAGCATCTAAAATTATAATTAAAGATACTTCTGGAAGATCTAATCCTTCTCTGAGTAAGTTTATACCAACTAAAACATCATATTTGCCACTTCTTAGGTCAAACAAAATTTTTGGTCTTTCTAGGGTATCAATTTCAGAATGTAAAAAAGCTGTTTTTATTTTTTTGTCTTTAAAGTGTCCAGCGAGAGCTTCGGATAATCTTTTAGTCATAACGGCGACGATTACTCTTTCGTTTTTAGAAACTCTGTTTTGAATTTCATTGATAACATCGGTGATTTGATTTTCTGTTTTTCTAATTTCAATAGTTGGATCAAGTAAAAATGTTGGCCTAACAATTTGCTCGGCAATTAGAGCGGACTTATTTATTTCATATTCAGAGGGAGTGGCAGAAACATAAAGACATTTATTTATTTTTTTAGAAAATTCTAAATAAGTCATTGGCCTATTATCTAAAGCAGATGGCAATCTAAAGCCATGTTCTATGAGGGTGGATTTTCTGGCTTGATCGCCATTATACATACCCCTTATTTGAGGAATGGTCATATGAGATTCGTCAATCATTAGCATATAATCCTTAGGAAAATAATCCATTAAGGTAAATGGAGCAGTACCGGCTTCTCTATTTTCAAAATATCTAGAGTAGTTTTCGATTCCTTTACACCAGCCAATTTCTTTAATTAGAGTAATATCATAGTCAGTTCTTCTTTTTAGGCGTTGAGCTTCTATAAATTTGTTTTGATTTTGAAGATTAATTATTTGTGTTTCTAAATCTGTTTTAATGTTGGCAATTGCAACCTCTCTTTTTTCTTCGTCAGATAGCCAAAATTTAGCTGGGAAAAGTTTAATGTTTTTTACGGCTTTTGACTCTCCAAAAGGAGCCGTCATTTCAATCATTTCTGTTATTCTATTATTTTCTATCTTGAATCTATAAATAATATCTTGAGCGGGTGGCCAGACATCAATATAATCTCCTCTTTGTCTAAATTTTCCTCTCCAAAAATTAATTTCATTTCTTTCAAATTGAAGAGATAAAAGAATTTTATATAGGTCTCTTTTTGATAGAAATTGTCCAATTTTGATATTGATAGCTAGTTTTTTATATGTTTCAGGAGATCCTAAGTTATAGATACAGGAGACAGAGGCAATAATAATGGTATTTCTACCCGAAAGAATAGATTGAACGGCGGCATGTCTCATTTGATCAATTTCTTCGTTAATTTGGACCTCTTTTTCTATATAGGTATCTGAGTTTGGCATATATGCTTCTGGTTGATAGTAGTCGTAATAAGAAACAAAATAATGAACTCTATCTTGAGGAAAGATGGTCTTGAATTCTTCGTATAATTGAGCAGCTAAGGTTTTATTGTGAGAAATTATGAGAGTGGGCTTGTCTAATTTATTTATCACATTAGCCATGGTAAAAGTTTTTCCAGATCCGGTGACCCCAAGTAATGTTTGAAATTTATTTCCTTTTTTAAAACCAGAAACGAGCTCTTTAATAGCTTTGGGTTGGTCGCCAGCGGGAGTTAGATTTTTAGATATTTTAAATGGCATTTTGGGAAAGTATATGTTTATTTTTTTATTTATTCAAATTTAACCTTCTTCTTTTTCTATGGTATGTTATAGCAAATCTGTGCGCCTCATCTCTTAATTTAAGTAGGGTATCTTTTATTTCTTTGGGAAGATAACTAAGTCTTAGTGGATAAGAGTTAAATTGAGAGTAAATAAATCCGTCAGTTTTTAATCTTTTTTTGCTTATGGTTTTTGCGTTAGCTTTGGCCAGTCCAATAAGTGGAAGATTGACATCTTTTAATTGAGAAAGTTGTGGTTTACCACCATCTATGACAATTAAATTTGGGAGTGGCCATTCTTTGTGTGATAATCTTCTGGTAATAATTTCTTTGATCGATTTTGGGTCGTTTGCTCCGGTGACGGTTTTTATTTTAAATTTCCTATACATTTTCTTGTTTGGTTTTTGTCCTAAAAAAGAAACCATTGATCCAACTGAAAGCGAGCCATTGGTGTTAGAGATGTCAAATCCTTCTATATTTATTTTATCTAGATTGTATATGTGAAGCATGGTTTTGAGTGTGTCAATAACCAAATGGTATTTTTTTGCTTTTTCTTTATGTGCCCAACATTGTCCTATTTCATAATAAAGACATGGTTTGTCAATATTATTTTTGCAGGTGCGATAGGGGATTATTTTTCTAATGTTTTCCAAAAATTTTTTTAATTCTTTTCTGGAAACAAATGGACCAATAAGATCAGATTCTATTTTTTTTCTTTTTGTGCCGTGTTGTAAAATAATTTTTGGCAATATTTCTTTAGTAATGGCAATATAAGAAAAATCTTTATCATCTTTTAGTTCTACATTGTATTTGGGCAAATATTGTTTTATTAGTTCTCTCTCTAAAATAAAAGCATTTTTTTCTGATTTTGTCTCAATAAAATCAATGTTTTTTACAGAAGAATAAAATTTTGTTATTGGTTGTGAAGAATATTTAGATGAAAGTGGATTAAGAGATGGATGGGAAAAGTGAGAGGTAACTCTTTTTCTAAGATTAATAGCTTTGCCGATATATAAAATTTCTTCGTTTTTATTTTTGAAGATGTAAACTCCAGATTTTTGAGGGAGGGATTTGATTATTTTTTTTAATTGTTTGGTCATTGGTGAGATAAGTATAAAGTAATATGTAGAAAGTAAAAAGTAGTAGATAAGTTACATTAATATATCTTGATGGTGGGCTCTTTTCTATGTTATACTAAACAGTCACATTGGTGTCAATTATTTAAAATATATGCAAAAAGATAATGAATATATAGAAATTAAAGGTGCAAAAGTTCATAACTTAAAAGATGTTAATGTTAAGATTCCCAAAAATAAATTAGTGGTAGTTTGTGGTGTTTCTGGATCGGGAAAATCTTCATTGGCATTTGACACTTTATATGAAGAGGGCCAGAGAAGATATTTAGAAGGATTGTCTTCTTATGTGAGACAATTTATGGGTGGTTTTAAAAAACCAGATGTTCAAAAAATTATTGGTCTTTCTCCAACTTTGGCTATTAATCAAAAAAGTGTTTCTTCTAATCCTCGTTCTACTGTTGGAACAATTACAGAGATTTATGATCATCTTAGGTTATTGTTTGCTAGAGTAGGTGAACCATTTTGTATAAATGATAATATTCCAATTTCTTCTCAGACGCCTCAAGAGATATCAGAAAAAATTGTTTCATTTTCTGACAGGTATGAAGTTTTTGTTTTGGGTCCAGTTGTTTCTGGTAAAAAAGGAACTCATCAAGCTGTTTTTGATGAAGTAGAAAGATCTGGATATACACAAGTCAGAGTGGATGGATATATTTATTCATTAGTCGAAGCGAAGGGTTTGATTTTGGATAAAAATAAATTTCATAACATAGAAGTAGTGGTTGGAAGATTTTTGACTGGATATAAAATTGATATTCAAAGAGCTGTTTCAAAGGTAGAAAAAGAAGCTCTTAAGAATAAAAAAAAGAAGATGGATAGATTTATGAAAGAAGAAAGGATTGAATTAATAGAAAAAGTAAGGAAAGCTTTACAAATTGGACAGGGGAACTTGATTGCTTATTTAAGGCCTCTTGAAAAAAGAGATAAAGAAAAAGATGTTTCATTTTCAGAATTATATGCTTGCCCTAAGTGTGGTTTTTCTGTTCCCAAAATAGAACCAAGGAGTTTTTCTTTTAATAATCCTTTTGGGGCGTGTCAATCTTGTCAGGGATTAGGGACAAAACTTGAAATAGATTTAGATTTAATTTTAGAACAGAGTCTTTCTTTGGAGGCAGGAGCGATTAAGCCTTGGTTTACATTAAGCCGTATGGCGACAAGAGCGCTTGGGGCAAATTGGCAAAGGTTTGTAACAGAAACAATTTTGAAGGATAGAAATATTTCAAACAGAACAATTTTTAAAGATATTCCAAAAGAAGTACAGGATTTGATTTTGTATGGAGACAAAGAAGAGTTTATTTATTTAAAAGATGGAGATTGGGAGGGAAAGACAAAATTTGAAGGAGTGATAAATAGATTGCAGAGATTATATTATGAGACAGATTCTGATTTTATTAGGCAAGAACTTTCTAAGTATATGATAGAAAAAACTTGTGATGCTTGTGATGGAGCGAGATTAAGGAAAGAAAGTTTGGTGATAAGAATTGCTAATAAAAATATTCACGAAGTAGCATCTTTATCTTCTTGGGATTTAATTAAATTTTTTGAAAAAGATGTTTCTCAATCTTTGAATAAAACTCAGACAACTATTGCTGGTCCGATTATTAAAGAAATTATTGCTAAGGCTAGTTTTCTTTTGGATGTAGGATTAGAGTACATGACAATTGCTAGGCAGGCTGATTCTTTGTCTGTGGGAGAAAATCAAAGAATTCGTTTAGCAACACAGCTTGGATCAGGACTTTCGGGGGTAATTTATGTTCTTGATGAGCCAACAATTGGTTTGCATCCACAAGACACCGATAGATTGATAAAAACATTAAAAAATCTTAGAGATTTAAAAAATACAGTTGTTGTAGTTGAACACGATGAAAAAGTGATTGAAGAGGCGGATTGGATTATAGAGATAGGGCCTTTGGCAGGGGAAGAGGGTGGAAAGTTGGTTTTTGAAGGAACACCAGAACAACTTAAAAAATCAAAATCACTAACGGGCCAATATCTGAGTGGAAAAAAATCTACTAGCCCGGGACTTCCAAGAAATTTTGAGAAAAACTCTGAGGCCAATATGTTGTCTTTGTATGGAGCGTCTCAATTTAATTTGAAAAATGTTAATTTGAATATACCGTTAAAAAAAATGGTGGCAGTAGCAGGTGTTTCTGGATCTGGCAAATCAACTTTAATTTTGGATGTTTTGGCTAAAGGGCTTCAAAAAGAAATTCATAAAATGTTAGTCGTGCCTGGTAAATATGAAAAAATTACTGGAAAAGATAAAATAGACAAAACAATTATTATTGATCAAAGTCCAATAGGAAGAACACCTCGTTCTAATCCGGCGACTTATACTGGAATTTTTACTCCGATTAGACAACTCTATGCTCGCTTAGAAGAATCTCAGATTCGTGGTTATGGCCCGTCTTATTTTAGTTTTAATGTAAAGCCGGGAAGATGTGAGGCCTGCAAGGGAGAGGGGTTTAAAAAAGTTGAAATGTATTTTTTACCAGATATGTATGTAGAATGTGAAGTTTGCCATGGCACAAGATTTTCTCCAGAGGTTTTGGATGTAAAATATAGAGACAAAAATATTGCCGAGGTTCTTAATATGTCTGTTCGAGAAGCATTTTCATTTTTTTCGGAGTTCCCTCCAATTTATGAAAAGTTGAAATTATTAAATGAAATTGGACTTGGGTATATAAAATTGGGACAACCTGCTACGACTCTTTCTGGTGGAGAAGCACAAAGAATAAAATTAGCCGATGAGTTGTCGCGTAAATTTACAGGAAGAACAATTTATATCTTAGATGAGCCAACGGTTGGTCTCCATTTTGAAGATGTTAGGCGTCTCTTGTATATTTTGAGGTCATTAGTTCAAAAAGGAAATACGGTTTTGGTGATTGAGCATAATCTTGATGTTTTAAAAGAGGCGGATTGGTTAATTGAACTTGGTCCTGGCGGAGGAGAGAATGGAGGAAGAATTATTTTTGAAGGAACAGTTCAAGAGGCAAAAAATAAAAAAACAAGAACGGGGAGATATCTTTAGTAAGTAGAAAGTATTAGGTAAAAAGTATAAAGTGTGAAGAAGAGATGAATTAAAGTATTTATTTTTTACTCGCTACTTTATACTTATTATTATGAAAATTACTGTTGAAGCAAAAGTAAATAAAAAAGAAGAAGGAGTTGAAAAAATTACTCAAGGGTATTTTATTGTTTTAACAAAAGCACCCGCTAAAGATAATAAGGCTAATTTGGATATTATCCGTCAGTTAGCAGAATATTTTAAAGTTTCAAAATCACGAGTTTATCTTTTACTTGGAAAATCAATTAAAACAAAAGTTTTTGAAATAAAATAAAAATTATTTTGCGTGGTGGAAAACATCAATAATTCTTCTTTCGTCTGGAAGAATTTCTTTTTTAATAGTTTTTATAATCACTTGAGCAACTTGTTTTGGGGTGTGATGAGGCTTTTGTCCGGGAAAAACTTCTTTAAACATTTGGGTGTCCGTTGATCCTGGAGCAACAGTTAGAATATCTATTTTTTTATTTGAGAGTTCGTCTGATAGAGAATGAGTAAAATTCATTATGGCTGATTTAGTTAATGAATAAAGTGATAAATGTTCTATGCCTTCATAGCCCGCACCAGATGAAATATTGATAATCATTGGAGATTGTATTTGTGGGCGAAGCATTTGTTTTAAAATAATTTGAGTAACATTCAAAGTGCCTTTGATATTTATGTCAATCATAGCGTCCCAATCTTTTTGGGTAGTTTTCTCAAAGTCTTTTCTTTGGGCAATAGAGGCGTTGTTGATAAGGACATCAATTTTCCCAAATTTTTTTGTGGTTTTTTTAAGAGCGCTTTTTACAGATTTTTTGTTTCTAATATCACCCTTAATAATTAAAATGTTTTTTTGTTTTTTGAGAGTGTTGATTTCTGGGTTTTTTGGAATTGATATTGAATAGATAACAACATTAGCTCTCTCTTCTAATAAAAGCTTGGCTGTTTCTAATCCTATGCCAGAAGTGGCCCCGGTAATAAAAACTGTTTTATTGTTTATTTTCATATGTTTATATTGATGCTTTATCTTGTGATAAGTTTATTATATACTATAAAGAAATTATACCAAAATGAATAACACTTTAACCATCTTATTTGTCGCCATTATTCAGATTATTGCTATTGGCGTTATATATTTTATTTTAAAGAAAGTAATATCTTTTACCAAAGATCCTTCTCAGGATAACTCTTTTTTGATGATTCAAAATCAAATTAATGAATTAGGAAGAGTGGTGGATACAAAATTGGGAGAATCGCATAAAGCGTCAATGGCTCAATATCAAAATAGCGCCCAGATTATTAGAGATGTTACAGAGCGTTTGACTAGATTGGATGAAACTAACAAACAAGTTATATCTTTTACTGATCAATTAAAAAATCTTCAAGATATACTTAAAAATCCAAAGCAGAGGGGAGTGTTAGGAGAATATTATCTGGAAACTCTTTTGAAAAATGTTTTGCCAGTTGG
>JAVHOK010000075.1:0-1215 GCA_036170035.1 Minisyncoccota bacterium | reverse complement strand
GCTCTACAGCCACTAGTCCCTTGCGACTGCATAAAATATTGTCAGTTTCATCTTGATCAAGCTTTGAATTGTAATAATACAACTTTACAGTTTTTGAATCAGAAAAGATAACCGGAATTCTTAATTCATCAGCATTTTCTGATAGAGCAGAGGGATTATCTTTTTCTAAAACCAACCAGCCTTTTTGAGTTATTGGTGCTTCAAAAACCAACTCAGATTCAAAAGGTACAAAATCTTCTGTCATCCAATCTCCTTTGGCTTGAGCATAATTCTGAGCAATAAGATTACCTTGATCATCTAATAATTTGACTGGAAAAGTTGCCTCAAAAAACCAAAAGCCTCTTGCCTCACCTGTAATTAAAAGTGGGCTGGAAATTTTCCCATTGGCCTGAGGAGAAAAAACGCGAATTAAATCTTCGTGAGGGCAAAGAGCAAACTCGCAATTTGGTCCAGTACGACCAACGTATGAACCATCAGAACATAATTTTGCTTCTTGAGTACAGGCTACGGGCTTTCCCTTTTTTAAAATAAAATAATAACCAAATCCTATCAAACCTCCAATAACTGCAAGAATGCTTATTATGATAATGAATTTTATTTTCATAAGTTATTTTTTAATTAATTTTTAAAATACGATTTGACAAGGAATATTTTCTTTTTTAAAAAGATTAGCTAACTCATTGCCATTTTGTATTTTTTCCAATTGATATTTTTTATAAACCCAATCAGCATAATGGTAATTCATTTTATCAATTATAACATACTCTACTTTACCTTTTAATTTTGGCACTAAGTTTTCTGCCTTTGGTAAAAGAGGGGCTATCATGGCAAAGGTTTTAATACCTTCTTGGTGCAATTTATCCAAAGCTTCAATTCTTTCGTTTATGGGGACAGTTCTCGGTTCAAAAATCTTTCTGATTTCTTCATCGTCAGTCGTAATAGTAAATCCCACCTCTATTTCCTTAAATTTCTTTAATAACTCCAAATCTCGCAGAACCAATGGCGATTTTGTTTGAATGGTCACTGGCCAATTATTGCTTTGGAGAATTTCCAGGCATTGCTTCGTTAATTCATATTTTTTCTCAAGAGGTTGATAGGGATCGCAGACTCCACTTATCCAAACTCTTCCTTTTTTCTTTTTCTTTATTTCCTGGCTGAGCAGTTCTGGCGCATTAATTTTTACATCAACAAACTCACCCCAATTCTCTTTGTGAC
>JAVHOK010000074.1:2680-5466 GCA_036170035.1 Minisyncoccota bacterium | reverse complement strand
CTCAGCAATGCGAATGCTGCGTTCTACCACTAGACCATAGGCCCACCAGAATTATCGAGGATCCACGATTTTTTATTTTAAAACATTTTTGCAAGAGGTCTCAAGAGGTCTGTTTATAGAACTCCTGCTCTTCCACGATTTAATTTACAACTCTCGCTTCCTAGCAAGTTTTAGAGTAGCAAATTTTTCTTCATATATCAAAAACCAAGGAATATACCTTTTTGTAGAAAATACGAGTCCTTTATTATGCAAACTCGACCTAATCATTACATCTTTGCAACTACCAATGTAATAATAATTATTTAAATTAGATTTTAAAATATATACAAAAAACATTTTAAAATAAAAATCGGGACGAATGCTGTGTTCTACCCCTGCCTGCCGACAGGCAGGACTAGACCATAGGCCCAAAATATTAGGAAGTCGGACTTCCTAATATTTACATAATTAGTCGTAAGTTGTTTGTCGTTGGTCGTGTGTCATCTCTTACCCCACTTCGCTCCCTGATTCAATTTCATCCATAGTTGTTAGAAGAGACAGATCCCCATCAACGCCACTAGCTGCTAAAAGCATCCCCTGACTTTCCAAAATTGTTTCTTCTCCACCATTTTTAATCTTAAATTTCTTTGGCTCTAAATTTGTTACAATCACAATATTTTTATCAATAACCATTTCTGATTGGTATTTTTTTCCTATACCAGCGATTATCTGACGAACATCATCCCCTAATCTAACCTGCATTTTAATCAATTTATCAGAACCTTCCACTCTTTGGGCGGAAACAACTTTGCCAATCTTTAATTCAACTTGTTTGAATGTTTCGTAATTTATCATATTAATTATTTTCTTCATCCTGCCAAATAACTGAATAAATATCAAGAATTGCAAATAAAACGCTAAACACCACCGGTCCCAAAATAAATCCAATTGGGCCAAATAATCCAACTCCTCCCAATACCCCAATTAAAATAAAAACCGGATGAAGTCCTGCTCCTTTTTTCACCAACTGAGGACCCAAAAAATTATCCAACAAACCAACGGCTAATATTCCCCAAATTAAAATTCCAATTGCACTAAAATAACTTCCCGAAAAGAAAAGATATACAACCGCTGGCGCAATCACCAAAGAAGTTCCAAATGTTGGTACTAAAGCTGCAATTGTTGCAATCCCTCCCCACAAAGCTGGGTTGGGTATTCCAAAAACCGCAAATCCAATTCCAGTCGCAATTCCTTGTAATAAAGCTATCACTAAAGAACCTTTAACAACTGCTGTAATAGAATGTTTTACCTTGTCAATCAATATCTGCATATACTTACTCGAAAGCGGACCGTGCTTTGAAATATATTCGCTTATAGAAGCTGAATCTTTCAAAAAATAAAAAAGCAATAACAAAGAAAATGCAAATGTCACAATTCCACTTGCCAAACTAGAAAAAACACCTCCCAAACTTCCAACCATCCACTCCAAAACATTTGAAATATATTGTTCAACATTCCATGGTCCCCATCCCACAGGTAAAAAACCATTTAATTTTTGGTTTATAAAAGAAATAAGTCCCGATGTCCCTGATATGTTTCCATTTGAAGATATAGAACTATATATATTTTGAGATTCATTAAAAACCAATGTTCCCATAAAGGTTATAGGAATTAAGAAAATGAACAAAACAATTAAAACTATCACAAAAGATGAAAGTCCTCTATATTTCAAAACTTTTAACATCTTTCCATAAAATGGCTCAAATACGAAAGCTAAAATCGTTGCCAATAACAAAGTAGTTATATATGGCAAAGCAATCACATAGCCAAGAATTAAAAATATCGCCAAAAGTATCCCTAATGTTACCGATTGTGTTTTTGTGAAATTACTCATATATAAACATTATAAAACATTTACCTATTACTTACTACATCATACTTTTTACTTCCCTTTTTCCATAACATACTTATTTAAATACATAAAAGGAATACTAATAACTCCCACGAGCCATTTCAAAATCGTTTGCCCAACAATCATCACTCCTAATGGTGCTAATCCTCCAAAAGCCAATGGAATAAAAATAAGGCTATCCAAAAGTAAGGATGGCAAAGAAGAGAAGGCATTTCTCATCCAAAGTCTTTTTCCTTTGGTTATTTTTTTAAACCAATTAAAAATATAAGCATCTACATTTTCAGAAATAATAAAAGCCACATAACTTGCTAGAGTAATTCTTGGAACAAGTGAAAATATTCCAGACCAAACATCTTGAGTATTCCAAAACGGGGCGGGCGTCATTTTAATTGCAATCCACAAAAAACATGACATCGCTATCTGAGAAATTAAACCAATTAAAATCATTTTTTTCGTCTCTGCTAATCCAAACTTTTCATTAACAATATCGGTAAATAAATAAGTCAAAGAAAAAACCAATACTCCGCTTGGACCAATAAATTTTACAAATCCAAAATCAAACAAAGAAATCTTTGTCGCCAAAATCTGAGCAATAATTACAAAAGCCACATAAAGACCAATCAACATATCTGGCTTGTTAAATTTTCTTACATAAAAACTCCCTAATAGGGTGAACAAAGATATTACTAAAATATATAAAACAATAATTCCTAACATAAAATTCTAACTGATTTATTTCGCTCGTCCATTACATTTTTTAATCACACGCCATAAGAAATCACCTACCCCACTAATAAGTGGGGAAATCTATTACTATTTTTACATTCTACTTACTACTTTTTACTTTGTACTTCTTTTTATTGTCGGGGTGCTGGGAATCGAACCCAGGCTTCAC
>JAVHOK010000074.1:0-2580 GCA_036170035.1 Minisyncoccota bacterium | reverse complement strand
AACGTGTATACTACCACTATACGACACCCCGATAAAAACTATCTCGCAACCAACCCTATCCTAAAAATTATCTTTTGGCAACAAAAATTACAAAACAATTTTTTGCATATCTACCTTCTCTCCCCAAAAAAGATTAAACAAACTTCTCACTCTCCAAGAATCTTCCGTAGATAAGAAAATCCTCTCTCTGTCTCTTTTTATTTTTAACTCAATTTCTGGATGTCTTTCTAAATAATTTTTTAATTTTTTTGCTACTATTTTTCCTTGTGAAATTATCCCCACATCTGTTGGAATATTTTTTATAAACAAATCCTCTATCAAAGCATAATGAGTACAACCCAGAAGAACACTGTCTATTTTTTTACTCTGAGAAAATAACATTTGCACATATTTTTTCACCGCTAAATCAAGCCCTTCCCATTCCAACTCCCCTGCTTCAATTATTGGGACAAGCAACGGACAAGCTTGTTGGTGAATTTTTATACTATCGTCTATCTTAGAAACTTCCCTAGGATAAGAAAAGGAGTGAACTGTCGCCTCTGTTCCTAATATTCCAATCTCTTTTGATTTTGTATAAGAAACTATCTCTTCTGCTGTTGGAATAACAATCCCAAGCACTCTTTTGTCAGGATATTTTTTTGGCAAAAATTCTTGTTGAATTTTTCTTAAAGCCACCGAAGACGCAGTATTACAAGCTAAAACAACCAACTCGGCTCCTTGGTTAAACAAATAATCAACCCCTTGCTCTGTAAAATTATAAATCACCTCATGACTATGAGATCCATAAGGCGTTCTGGCATTATCTCCTAAATAAATATAGGAATAATCAGGCATTAAATTTGCCACTTCTTTTAAAACCGTTAGCCCTCCCAAACCCGAATCAAAAAATCCAAGCATAATATTTTTTTACCGAACTAAACTTTATATTTTTGTTTTATTTCTTTATTCGCTTCAAATTCAAAATCTTTTTTAGCGCTTTCCGCTCTTTCTCTTAGAACCTCCAAATCTTTATCGGATAATTTATTTAATTCTTTTGCTTTACTTTCTAAATAACTTTTTGTATTTTTAGATGGATCTTCTATCACGTCATCTAATAAAGCATTCAAAATATCTCCCACTTTTCGAGATGGTTTTAGATCAAGAAGTTCCATAATTTTTACTCCATCAATCTTTAACATCTTTGGAGAAATTGGATCTCTCTTTACTTTTTCTATCATAAACTTCAAATGGCGAAGTTTATAAGGCACGGCCTTAGGTACTCCCGATCCAATTCTATCTGCTTCTCTTATTTTTAATAAATCTTCTATTGTATTTTCTCCTACTCTCGCAATAAATCGTCTCACTCCCGACTCAGACACTTCGCCAACATTATAATAAAAAAGATGGTATTTAACTAAATGAGTCACATAATCAATAACATTTTTGGGAAATTTTAATCTCTCTAGTATTTTTCTCGTCATACTTCCCCCAACATATTCATGCATATAAAAAGTTGAGTCAACGCCTTCTCCTCTTTTTGTTTTAGGTTTACCAACATCATGTAAAAGCGACCCCAAACGAATTTCAAAACTATAATCTTTTGAAACAGAATAACCCAAGGCTCTGAGATTGTGTTCCCAAACAGTATAAATATGATGTTTGTTTTGGGTACATCCCACCCCCTCCAAAAGCTCGGGAATAATATATTTCATTAATCCCAAATCTCGTAAAGACTCTACTCCCCATACGGCATTTGATGTCATTATTATCTTTTGAAATTCATCTCTTATTCTCTCGCTAGATATTTTTTTCAATGAATCGGCATTTTTTCTAATTGCTTTTTCTGTTTTTTCTTCTATCTTCCATGGATTTCCCTCTCCTAATTGGCAAGCAAATCGCACCGCTCTTAACATACGCAAAGCATCTTCTTCAAATCTTTTTTCTGGTTCTCCAACTGCTCTTATGATTTTATTTTTTATATCCTCCTGCCCACCAAACAAATCAACTATTTCATAATTTTGAACTTTTAATTTTGAACTTTTAATTTGTAATGCCAACGAATTTACAGTAAAATCTCTCCGGGATAAATCTTCATTAATTGTTTTTGAAAACTTAACCTCGTCTGGATGTCTTGCATCAGAATATTTTCCCTCTATTCTATAGGTTGTAATTTCTATAATTTTTAATGTAATATCCTCTGACTCTGTTTTTACCCCTACTGTTCCAAAATTATTTTCATAAACACTATCAATAAATATTTTTTGTATTTCTTTTGGCGTGGCATTGGTCGTTATATCCCAATCTTTAGGTTCTTTTTCGGTAAGTAAATCTCTTACACACCCCCCAACTAAATATGCTTCAAAACCAGCATCTTTCAACGCCTTTACGCAATCATTCACTTCTTTAGGAATTTTTTTATTAAAATCTTTTACCATTTGAATATTGTATCTAATATCTGCTATCTTATATAAGTATAAACAATGTCTTATATTTTTAACATACACAGAAGAAAATACAATACTAAGTTTATTTAAAAAACATCACCCCCTTTTTAGTTAAACGGATATCACGCGTGGCTTCCCTGCCCGCCGTACTTTGTCC
>JAVHOK010000073.1:0-1226 GCA_036170035.1 Minisyncoccota bacterium | reverse complement strand
TCTTCGTCGTAGAAAAAAGTATTATTAAATTTTTTGTTTAATAAAGTTATCGTTTTGAAAATTATTAAAGCAAACAAAATAGTGACTACTGGTTCAAATAAATAATGCTGCCAGGAATAATGCAGAACATAGGTAAAGGAAGTATAGGGAGGTAGTAAACGTTGAGACACAGGATCGTTTTTCCAAGTAAAATAATTTAAAATAGAGAGAAGGACAGCAAAACTAATTAAAAAACCAATAAAAATTTTGATCAGATTGCCTAAAGTCTTTAAACTGGGTGATCTTTTTTTAAATATCTGAAATAATAAAAGCCCCGTTATCAAGCAAAAACCGATAGCGGGGCTAGTATAATTAACTATAAAACCCGTTTGCAAATTCATTATTTCTACTCTTTATAAGAACAGTTATTGTCCAGTTCCAGGAAAACAGCTACCACTGGTTGCAGTTAGTATCTGGGTTGTTCCTACTTCGTAAAGGGTGGCAATATTCCCTCCGTCTTTTGACTCCACGTCTCCAGTACCACCTTGAGAATAATAGGCGCTTTCCATATTAGCAACTAAAGTAAAAGTATTGGTTATCGTTGCTGAAGTTAGGTAAACATAATAACGAGAAGGATTACCGGTAAGAGTTGATCCATTAGGGTCTTGGGGTAAATTAGCAATTGGAGAACCACCGGTCACACCCGTAAAAACAATTGGGATCCAACCAGTGCCATCTATTGCTTGAGTAATGGAAGTTGAAGATGCTAGACCAAGGCAAGTACAACCCACAGAATTGGAATTAAAACATTTAGTAGTAGCGCCGATTGATGGAGTAGCGGCATCTGTAATGTAATATGCAATTGCGGTCTTGAGAGTGCTAAGATCAGACATTCTTTGAGAATCACGAGCTTTTTTTAACATTTCAGCTGGGTTGATTACCAAAATCATGGTGGTTGACAAAATTGCCAAGATACCAATGACGATTAAAAGTTCCAGTAGAGTAAAGCCTTTTTTCATTGTTTTATTGTTTTATTGTTTTATTTTTAAAATCGACTTAAAATTTTTTAATTTAATTTATCCGACCTTTTTATAACTATATCCCTTAATTATACTTTAAATAAATTGTTGATGTCAAGCCTTTTTTACGATTTCCTCTTTTACTTTATTCACTAATTCGTCGACTGATAATTTAGCTTTCACAAAATAATCAATTACACCTAAAGCTTTGCCTCTGTCAATATCAGA
>JAVHOK010000072.1:0-1244 GCA_036170035.1 Minisyncoccota bacterium | reverse complement strand
CAAAAGTTGGTTGAATTAGAAAGCGCAGACTTAAGAGCTAACCTGCTTCAATCCCAAGCTAAATTAAATGAATTAATTAAAGGCACAAGACAAGAAGAGATAGACATTACTCAATCAGATTTAAAAAAAGCCAAACAAGATTTAGAAAATTACAAAATTGATGCCGTTGATGTTTTAAATGATTCATATGTAAAAGCTGATGAAGCTGTCAGAAATAGACTTGATCCTATTTTTAATAATGACGAAAGTCTTTCACCTAAATTATCCTATACTGCACTTGACTCCCAACAACAAATAAATGCCGAAACCTTAAGATTATCTTCTAAAGATGTTCTTAATAAATGGACAAACGATTTAAGAGTTGTTAGATCATCAAATTCATTGGTTGAAATAAAAAACAATCTTAATAACGCAAAAACATATTTGAACACGACGCTTGATCTCTTTTCCGCTGTTCAAATTACTCTTCAAAATTCACCCAATATACCCAATACAAACTCAGATACATATCAAACTACGCTAGATACTTTTAAAGCCGTAGCAACATTGGGTAGATCCGGCATTATTACTGCTTTGTCTAATATAAATAATCAAACTCAACTTATAGAAAATCAAGAAATTAGTATTTCCAGAAAAGAAAAAGAGCTAACTCTACAATTAGCCGGTAATACCAATGAAACCATTCAGGCTCAACAAGCTCAGGTTATGAACTACTTAGCCCTACTTGAAAAAAACATTCTAAGGGCTCCTTTTGATGGAGTTATCACAAAAAAAGACGCAACCGTTGGAGAAATTATTTCTTCTAATAATAATGTTATGTCAATTATCGGCGTTGGAGCTTTTGAAATGGAGGCTAGTATATCAGAATCAGATGTTTCAAAAATAAAAGTAGGGGACCAAGCTAAGGTTACATTAGACGCTTATGGATCAAATGTCGTTTGGGAAGCTCAGGTTATTGATATTGATATGGCAGAAACCGTTGTTGATGGCGTACCAACATACAAAGCTAGATTTCAATTTAAAACAGAAGACGAAAGAGTCAGATCTGGATTTACAGCTAATATAGATGTTCTTGCTCAGAAAAAAGATAATGTTTTATTTGTTCCATCTAGATCAATTACAACAATAGATGGAAAGCAGTATGTTAAAATTTTAAAAGATACCCAAGGAACAACTGAAGAAATCAATATTATTGTTGGCTTAAGAGGATCTGATGGAAGAACAGAAATTGTCTCAAATCTCAA
>JAVHOK010000071.1:0-5691 GCA_036170035.1 Minisyncoccota bacterium | reverse complement strand
AAGAAAATAACGATTAATAAAGATATTTTCTTAATTTTTTCTTTCATAGATTTATTTATTACCAATTCCACAAGCTTTTGTATCCTTTTTTACCAGTAAAAGGGTTGATATTCCCTTTTGTACTCCAATTATCCCATTTAGTTCTATTAGGACTAGTTCTATAATAAGGCATTACATAACTACCAGTGCTTCGTTTGTAATATCCTCTAACCCGTATTGTTCTGGCTTCAACTACATTAGAAAAACAGAAACTCAATAACATCAAGAGCGCAAAAATTGTTACAAATATCTTTTTCATAAATTTTTTAAATGAATCTTTAATTTGTTCATTTTTACTAAATTTATATCTAGTTATTTCTTTTTGTTTTTTGCCAGATATATTGCACCGCCAAAACTACTAAAGGCAACAATTAACGTAAACCAAGGATTTAAATGAGAAGTTATTCCTAATAGTGCCGCTAACAAAGGATTCATCTTTGAAATGGGCAACACTAACACTGGAGATGTTAATGTAGTAGCTGTTGATGTCTCTGTCGCTATTGTTTCTATTGTTGTCGTTGTTGGTGCCTTCGTTGTTGGTGATACCTTTGCTATTGTTGCTGCCTTTGTTGTTGGCGGAATTGTCGTTACTACTGGTGCTGTTATCAAAACAGATACCTGCGGCGTACCACTAAGAACATTTTTATTAGTCGAATCAAGTGCAAGTGAATTATTCCCTATTGTAATAGTTCCGCTTCCAGCCTTTTTAGCTAAAAACGAAACAGTGCCAAAGGATGCAGTTGAAGACAATCCTCCAGGATAACCAGCAGTTTTAATGAGAATGCCTTTAGTGTTATCAATTGAATCATATCCTGATTGAGAAAGTGACATCCACGTATTTCCAAAAATAAATGATTTCACTTCTAAAAATTCAGCAGGATAGTTCAACTCTAATTTTACTGTATAATTTTTGATACCTTGAGGATTAATTGATGTAGTCAGCACAAAAGTTTGTCCCTGTTTGACTGTGATACTGGTTGAAGAGAATAAAATATTAGTTGCCGCCAATACAGGCATTGACCATATTGTTAGCCCTAACACACCTACCATAATTGTAAATATAAGTTTTTTCATAAATTTATAATTTTATTATTTATTTATTAATTATTGTGTCCAATTAATCATTAATAGATTAAAGTCGAAAATGTCAACTTGGCCATTATTATCAAAATCAGCTATATTATTTCCTTCTTTCTTTCCCCAATTAATCATTAAAGAGTTAAAATCAAAAATATCTATTTTACCATCTTGATTTGTATCAATTTTAGAAGATGGCTTGGTAGTTGTTGTTGTGGTAGTGGTTGTAGTTGTATCTCCCCCCCCTCCACCAGCAGGTGGAGCAGTTGTAGTTGTGGTAGTTGGAGTAACAACAACTGTTACAATATAATTCTGAGTCGTGCCATCTTCGGCAGTGACTGTGTAAGTAACTGGATTAGTAAAATCTTGAGCTACACCAGAAGCTGGACTAGATGTTGCATTAGGAGAAACAGTAATTGTTGGAACAAGAATGGTAACATTTGTACCATAAGGCACAGTTAATAAAATGGTATGATTGATCTCATTAATAATACCAACTACCTCTGGAGACAGGGATTCAAATTTAAAAGAAGTAATTGCTTTAGCAGTATTTGGGGCAACTATGATTTTTACCGAAGCTTTCAGATTACTACTATTAGAAATCTCTGGAGTTAAAGTAATAGCACCTTCTAAAATATACTCGCCTGATACACTGCTATCATAAGTTCCTTCCGTCCAAATTACTTGAAGAGTTGTGGTAGAAGTATCGTCTAGAGTCACTTCCACTGTTTCTGGTAAAGTAAGCGAAGCGAATGGAATTCCATATACCACACTAATATCATTTAATGAACTGACACTAGTAATATTTTTGAACGTAATCGTTACCGAAGCATTTGAGCTTATAGAAATATTATTGGCAGCATCTTTTGCCCAAGCATAGAGAGTTTTGAAACCTTCACTACTAAAGGTATAAGTAGTTGAGGTTGCGGCTGACCAGTTCGAATCGTCGAGTAAAGGAGTAGTAGAAGTTTCAGTGAGAAGATAACCAGTTACCCCAACATTATCAGTAGCTTCAAAGCTGGTTATAGGAACTGTAAGAGAAGTTGATGTTGCAGGAATAACGAAAGAAGTAATAACTGGAGCTTCAGTATCAGGAGCTTCCGAAACATTAACTGTTCTGGTTACTTCTTGGGCTGGATTACCAGCGGCATCGGAAACATTGTAAGTAATAATATAAGTACCTACTACATTAACATTAACTGGATTAACCACAACGATGTTGACTGTAATATCTCCGTCAATATCATCTAAGGCAGTAGCTCCAGCATCTGTATAAGAATCGCCTATATATAAATTAACTGGCTCTTCTCCAAGCAAGGTGATTACTGGAATTACTGTGTCTATGGTAAATGGACTGATAAGCAAAGGATCACTGGCATTATCTGATTCATCAGTAACTGTAATTGTGCAACTGTCATAGTACCCATCAGTTAATTCATTAAAAGTAATTGTATTGTTACCTGCTATCGCTGTAGTACTTGAACTAGAGCAAGAACCACCATAAGTAATAGTACCAGCTTCGTCTGAATGGAATGTATAATCAGGGGTATTATCATTGGTTGATGTTGCTATAGGAGTGATTTCAGATAAAATAGGAGGACTAGTATCAGGCGGAGGTAATGTAATCGTTACAGAAGCATTTGAACTTGTAGAAATATTATTAGCAGCGTCTTTTGCCCAAGCATAAAGAGTTTTAGTTCCTTCACTGCTAAAAGTGTAAGTCGTTGAGGTTGCGACTGACCAATTAGGATCGCTAGCTAAAGGAATGCTAGAAGTTTCAGTAAGAAGATAACCAGTCACTTCAACATTATCAGTGGCTTCAAAACTGGTTATAGGGACTGTAAGGGAATCAGATGTTGCAGGAATGGTAAAAGAAGTAATAACTGGAGCTTCTATATCAGGAGGTAATAACGTTTGAAACTGTTGTTCTGTACTTGTAGCAATATTTCCATACTTATCAGCTGATTCAACATAATAATAGTATGTTGTACTGGCCGTTAGATTAGTTAATTCTAAACTATGAATAGTTGCCAATGTGCTACTAGAAACAATGGTTGATGTAACTGGAGTTGAGGTTGAATAAGCAACTTTACTAGTAGCAGGCAGATCGGTAGTCCAAGTTACTATTGTTGAGGTTGCTGTGGTAGTAGCAGTTTGCACATTTGAAATAATTGGCGGTGTAATACTATCTAGTGCATTAAAGGCATTTATTCTGTTGCCTGTAACTGTTTTGCCATTCAACGAAGATAATGGATCACCCGTGTTGAGTATGCTGTTTTTCACCTCAGTATATACCAAGCTTGGCTTAGTTCCCCAAACCAAAGCCGCCAAACCAGCCACATGCGGAGCAGCCATTGAGGTGCCATCCATATAGTCATATTTTTCATCGGAACCATCGCTGTATTTGGTAATTGTAATATAGTCTATTTTGCAACCATCATAATTATTATCCGAAGCATTAGTTACCCAGCGAAAACGAAATTTGAAATTATTTGAAAGAAACTGGCTTGGTATAGGTAAATTTTCAAAATAATACGCCGCACCACCTGATGGGTTTGAATCACCATTCAACTGATCCAAAAATGCTTCATCCCACCTTAAGTATAAGTATGGAGAAATTAAGTATGGAGGGAAAGAAATTCCGTCAGAGCTAAACTCCAATTGCATATAGTCTCTCCAATCAGTAGTTGTATATTCAGTATCACAAGCCGTTAAAAAACTAATTGTTGCTCCGCTAGTATTTCCGCCAAGATTATAGGTTAAGGATGTTATAGTGCTATTTGTATTATTTGCATATGATGGATAAGCAAGATCACCATATAAAACTTTATTCCAAAATCCATCATTAAAATTATATGTTCCCCAATTATTATTCGTTCCACCTATTATCCAACCACTAGGTACGCTTGGTGGGGTAACTTCTTCAAATGTTTCATTTAAAATTATCGTATCGGCAACAGTACTGTAAATATTTGTACCAGGTGCTCCAACATCAATAGAAGTCAGACCATAATTAGAAAAAGTAGCTAGATTATCTTGTTGGTCGGTAGCGGCAACCGAAATTATATTTGATAAATCATAACTTGCAGGATACAAAGCTTGGTTTTGACTTGTACATCCATTAAGTAAAAAGGTATTGGCATCACCGCAGTTCCCAGCCGCAGCAACAAAAATTCCTCCTGCAGTTTTGAAGCGATTGATTGCTTCATATTCTGGTTGAGAAAAATTGACTCCTGCAAAACTAGCATTTATTATTTTGGCTCCATTCTGAATGGCAAAATCAATAGCTTTTATTTCACTGGCGACATCGAGCCCAAATTTTATTGCCATTATCTTTGCCTGTGGCGCAACACCAATTATACCTTTGCTATTATTTTTAGTAGCTGCAATTGTGCCTGCAATATGAGTACCATGAGACGAAGTAGTAGGTAATGGAATTTTGTCAGTATCTTCATAATCATAACCGTGTTGACATCCACCAAACGGTGAGTCATTTTCGTCAACACAATTTGTGCCATCCCACATATTATTTGCTAAATCAGGATGATTATAAGCCACGCCGCTATCTATAATCGCCACTATAACTGGGGCAGAAGTCGTCGCCTCAGTTATTGTCCAAGCTTCCGGACCATCAATATCAGCATCATTAATACCGACAACCCCATTGACCGATTGACCTGTATTATCTAATCCCCAAAGTAAATCTTTATAGGTATCGTCAGTATTGATTGTTTCATAATGTTTTATATAATTAGGTTCGATATATTCAATATTGGGATCATTTTTTAATTCAGCTATTTTTTCTTCAACTGTTTTGTCATCTTTAATTTTTAAAAGCGACATATTCGCTTCTGTTAAATCCTCTTTTTTCTCTAATGAATTAGAGCTAATAAAATTCAAAGCAGCTGTCTTGCCGAATACAGTGTTCAAATTAATCTTATCACTTTTATACTTTACTAAAACTTCTCCCTCTATATAATTTTTGTTTCTTTGCTTTATCGAGCTGAATTCATCTAAAACACCAATGTGATTTTGTTTTTCTTCTAATCCTGACTGTTTATTTATAGTTTTCTCTATCGAAGAGTTTAATGCGGGACTAGTCTGTTCTGTGACTTTTGATAAAAATTCATTCTTAACTTGCTCGAAATTAACACCCCATTTTTCGTAAGCTAAAGCTGGTAAACTGAAGTTACCCCAAGTAATAAAAAAAGCTAATAGAACCGGAATAAAATAACTAAGTTTTTTAATTTTTTTCATAATTTTAATTTTATAATTTACATATTTAATAGTTATTTAACCTTTAAAAGAAAAAACCGCACTAAAATAATGCGGTTAGTTATACAAAATAACTAAATTTTTTATAGTATTATATTCACAAATAATTCCCCACCGTTTTATCATGAATATGAATATCCAAATTATACCACAATTAGATATAATCTGTCAACTATAGTTCTAACCTTAATGTAATTATACCACAACTTCGAATATTGTTTAACTCTAATTAAAAAAGCCTCATAAATAAAAAAAAGGGCACATAGAGTGCCCTTAGTTGAGTCTTTTTTCAATAGTCCC
>JAVHOK010000070.1:0-1268 GCA_036170035.1 Minisyncoccota bacterium | reverse complement strand
AAAAAAGATTTATATAAAAAAGAGGCAATTCTTTCACCTTTAAATTTAATTGCAGGACAAATAACTTCAAAGAAATTAAAAGTCAACGCCAAAATAAGATATCGAAGTAAAGCAGCTTCAGCTACTCTTTATCTTCTGAACAAAAACTCTGCAAAAATTGTTTTTAATAAGCCACAAAAAGCCATTACTCCAGGCCAATTCTGCGTTTTTTACCTGCCTGCGCAGGCAGGTCAGGGTCAAAAATGCTTAGGTGCAGGGATCATCCAAGGATAACTATTTACAATATTCTTTTTCGATAAATTTTTTCCATTCTTTCATTAGAAATTTCGTTTTTTCTCCAACCTTACCATTGCCTATTTTATAATTATCAATCTGAACTACAGGAAGAATTTCACGAGTCGTTGAAGTGATAAAAACTTCATCGGCTTTTTTAAATTCTTCTAAAGTAATATTTCTGATAATTGTTTTAAATCTATCCTTAGCAAGCTGGAGAACTATTTTTCTGGTTATTCCAGGTAAAACTCCATGATTAGGGGTGATTAAAACATTTTTCTTAAACATAAAAATGTTGCTGGTGGAACATTCGAACACTTTGCCATTAAAAACATATAACAACTCAGCGACTTTCTTTTCAGTTAGCAAATAATGAAAGCGAACCGCCTCAACATAATTAGACACCTTAAATTGAGGATTTTCTCTTTTATACTGTAGGACTATCAGTTTTACCCCTTTTTCATACCAAATTTTAGGATAAAGATGAATCGGAGTAGTATAAATAAAAAAAGTGGGGTTAGGACCAATCCCTAAATCTTCTTTACCTATACCCCCACTTAAAACAATTTGGATCTTGGTTTCTTTGACGTAATTACGTTTAATTAAAGTTTTGATAATTTTTTCTATCTGTTGGCTACGCAGCGGAATCTTTAATTTTAAAAAGTCAGTGCCATTTTTTAATCTTTGATAATGATCCTGAAAAGCAAAAATTTTACCATTATAAGTCCTCAAGACTTCAAGCAAAGCATAGCCACGAATAAAACCTAAATCTAAAGGATTAATACCTGCTTTGTTGAAAGGTAAATATTTACCCTTTAAATAACAATAAGAACCTTGATGTTTCATATTATTTTTTCTTATTTCGAGCAAAGCCCTGTCTGCGCAGGCAGGGAGAAAAAAGGTTCTGAGCGAAGCCCCGTTTAACGGGGCGAAGCGAGGGTTCTTATCTGGTAGTGGTAGTAGTTTCCATTTTAAGAAGATTTTCAGTTTTAAGA
>JAVHOK010000069.1:0-5833 GCA_036170035.1 Minisyncoccota bacterium | reverse complement strand
TAATAACGATGTTTATGTTTCTGATGCTACAAAAGGAATTATTCTTAAAGATTCATTTGATGCAAGTTGCGCAAGAGTAACATTAGCAAATGGAAACTTAACAACTGCCAAAGTAACTTGCCCATAAATAACAACACATACGAATACGAACTTATGTTAATCAATCCTTAGGAAGTCCGACGAGGTGACATTAATGGAAAAAATGTTGGATGATCTTCTAGTTAGTTAAAAATTAAATAAATTTCCATCACAAATCGAAAATCGAACCATTTGGTTCGATTTTATTATTAAAAAGATTTTATTTTGCTGTGAAATATGATCATACTTCACTTACTTTTCTTTTAAATTCATTCTAATTAACTTTGACATATATGGATTTTGAGGATATCTCTTTATACCAACTTTATAAAATCCACATTTTTTATAAGTATTTATTGCTTTAAAATTGTTGGGCCTAACTGTTAAATAGATTTTTTTAATCCCGAGTTTGTTAGCTTTTTTAATAAGTTGTTTTATTGCCTTGGAACCATAACCCTTTCCTTGATCGCTTTTTTTACCAATAATTATATCAATAGCAGACCAACCATTTTTGTTTTGTCTTAAAGCTTGATGACCGATAACTCTATTGTCAACTGAAATTATGTAATGTCTATCTTTTTTGTTTTGCAGTAATGATAAAAAATATCTATCAATTTCTTTGTCGCCAATTTTTTCTGGTCTTCCACTAGTAACCTTGCGTAGAGCTTTATCGTTCCACCAAATAGCAAAATATTTTCTGTCAGATTTTTTTACTTTTCTTAGAGTAACCATGCTTTTTATATTATCTAAATTTATTTTAACAATGCTATCATACTAATAATAATCGCAATAATTGACAACCAAAAAAACCATATTTTATATTCTGGCTTTCCAGTGTTTGCGGCTATTTTTTTTAATGATTCATTATCTGGTCCTGG
This sequence comes from Minisyncoccota bacterium, assembly GCA_036170035.1. GTDB lineage: Bacteria > Patescibacteriota > Minisyncoccia > UBA6257 > JAGOQP01 > JAVHOK01. The sequence continues at coordinate 4,877 of JAVHOK010000069.1, read as the reverse complement.
TGACAATAATCCACTCATAATATTTTTTAATTTTAACTATGGAAGTTGAACTTCCATAGTTATTCATTACAGGGATTTATGATTCTTCCAGAATAATTTTCTTCTGGAATGCGCCTCGTTCTTCAACTTTTTTCTTTCTTAATGGAAAAAATGTTGGATGATCTTCTAGTTAGTTAAAAATTAAATAAATTTCCATCACAAATCGAAAATCGAACCATTTGGTTCGATTTTATTATTAAAAAGATTTTATTTTGCTGTGAAATATGATCATACTTCACTTACTTTTCTTTTAAATTCATTCTAATTAACTTTGACATATATGGATTTTGAGGATATCTCTTTATACCAACTTTATAAAATCCACATTTTTTATAAGTATTTATTGCTTTAAAATTGTTGGGCCTAACTGTTAAATAGATTTTTTTAATCCCGAGTTTGTTAGCTTTTTTAATAAGTTGTTTTATTGCCTTGGAACCATAACCCTTTCCTTGATCGCTTTTTTTACCAATAATTATATCAATAGCAGACCAACCATTTTTGTTTTGTCTTAAAGCTTGATGACCGATAACTCTATTGTCAACTGAAATTATGTAATGTCTATCTTTTTTGTTTTGCAGTAATGATAAAAAATATCTATCAATTTCTTTGTCGCCAATTTTTTCTGGTCTTCCACTAGTAACCTTGCGTAGAGCTTTATCGTTCCACCAAATAGCAAAATATTTTCTGTCAGATTTTTTTACTTTTCTTAGAGTAACCATGCTTTTTATATTATCTAAATTTATTTTAACAATGCTATCATACTAATAATAATCGCAATAATTGACAACCAAAAAAACCATATTTTATATTCTGGCTTTCCAGTGTTTGCGGCTATTTTTTTTAATGATTCATTATCTGGTCCTGGTGACAATAATCCACTCATAATATTTTTTAATTTTAACTATGGAAGTTGAACTTCCATAGTTATTCACTATGGAAGTTCAACTTCCATAGTTATTCATTACAGGGATTTATGATTCTTCCAAAATAATTTTCTTCTGGAATGCGCCTCGTTCTTCAACTTTTTTCTTTCTTATAATATCAATGTTTTCTTTACTGAAATTTTTATAATCGCATATCGCATCAATCACTTCTTGGATATCTGCTATTTCTTCAATGACTTCGTTTTCGGAAAATTCTTTTATTTCTTCCAACAACTTTTCTTTCAGTTTCTCCCAATACTCTTTATCATCGGCAATATGAATTATTGGTACCCCGCCCTTACTTTTGATATATTCTGGGATTTTATCTCTGACTAGTTTATTGTATCTCATATTTTTTAATTCTAACCTTAATTATGGAAGTTGAACTTCCATAATTATTCAAAAACAATCTCTTTTATTTTTTCAAAGTTTTGGTCTCTTTCTTTGAGCCAGTTTGTAGTGGTTTTTTTGTATTCTTTTTCGCCACCAAAAAACTCTAAGAGAAATTCTCTTGACGTTACTGAAGGAAAGTTATTTTTACCTATATAATCTAGATAAGAACTCCACTTATAATTATTTAAAAAATCTACCCGCTTCTTCCAATTTATGGAAGTTGAACTTCCATAATTAATTAAATCTAGTTGATTTGTGTGAATATAAAATGGAAGATGAATAAAATGTGTTTCTTCGCTAACAAGAACTGCTTTAAACCTTCCCTGAAACAACCCCCCGACTCTTTCATATTTCTTATTAAAATAATTAGTGTAACCAGTTCCTAATTTATGCATAAATCTGACAATACCATTGTCTTTTTTCTGTCGCAGGAGTAAATGAAAATGATTAGGCATTAGAGTAAATACAAGAATTTCTACAAGTAACTTCCTTGGTTTTCTTTCCTCTTTAAAATATTGAGGCTCAACCTCCATATTATTGGAGTTAAAACGATATTCAACATTGAGAACAGCACCTTCGTCATTAAATTCAAATAAATCGTGAATAAATCTAAAATAATCTTTGCTATCAATAAATATATCTCGTTTTTCTACGCCGCGATTATATATGTGATAAATTTGATCTGATACAAATTGAGGTTTTATCATACTTAATGCTTACATTTTTACATTATTTTATTTTATCACTATGGAAGTTGAACTTCCATAGTTTATAGCTTTTTTTATTTCCCATGACACTTCTTATATTTTATCCCACTTCCGCACCAGCAAGGGTCATTGCGTCCGATGTCTCCATGTTCACTTTTTGGCGTTGAAGGAGTTGAAAAATTTTGAACTTTCACTTCTTGTTTTTGAAAAACATTAGAAACAACCCAATTTTCTGCATTACTAATCAAATCTTTAAATAATTGATAACTCTCTCTTTTATACTCTACTAATGGATCTTTTTGACCATAAGCACGCATACGAACCGACTCTTGAAGAGCCTCTAAGTTTTCTAAATGATTTGTCCAAAAAATATCTAATGAAGCGAGCATTTTTTGTCCAATCTGAGGATCTTGCAAGGCAGAGTTTATTTTATTTAAAATAAACTCTGGAGATTGTCCATCGGAAATGCTTATAACATCCTCTTCGGATATTTTTTCATCTTTATTTAATAATCCAACAAGCTCCATAACCTTTTCCATTGCCTCTTTTTCTGTTACATTACTAGCCTCTTCGGATTCCCCTCTTTGAGCAAGTAATCCAAGATATATAGGGAGAGATTTTTTTAGAACATTTAATGTTATTTCAATTAAGGCTTCTTTAGTTTCTCCAACTTCAATTTTTTCAAGAATATTTTGTCTTCTTCTGTATATGGCGCTTCTTTGTTTATTTAAAACATCATCATATTCTAAGAGATGTTTTCTGACATCAAAATTCATTCCTTCAACTTTCTTTTGAGCTTCATTTACAATTTTAGTAACCAAAGATGATTCAATCGGGACATCATCAGGTAAATTGAATCTTGTCATTAGATTCTGAATTTTTTCTCCTCCAAATATTCTCATTAGATCATCTTCTAAGGATAAGAAAAACTGAGTCTGTCCCGGGTCACCTTGTCGTCCCGATCTTCCTCGTAACTGATTATCAATTCTTCTGGCATCATTTTTTTGAGTTCCTAAAACAAATAACCCTCCGAGATTTTTTATTTCTTCAGCTTCTAATTTATCTTGTGGGTTTCCTCCTAAAATAATATCAACTCCTCTTCCCGCCATATTAGTAGCTAAAGTGACAGCACTTTTTTTACCAGCTTGGGCAATAATTTCCGCTTCTCTTTCGTGATTTTTGGCGTTAAGAACCTCATACCTAATTCCAGCTTTGGAAAAATAAGTAGAGAGAAGCTCGTTTTCGTCTATGGAAGTTGTACCGATTAGTATTGGCTGTCCTAAATCCGATCTTCTTTTAACCTCTTGGGTAATGGCTTTGTATTTTGATTCTTTGTTTTTATAAATTAAATCTTGTAAATCTTTTCTATTGCCTGGTTTATTTGTTGGAATAGTAAGAACATCTAAGTCATAAACTTTGTTGAACTCTTCGCTAGAGGTGGCGGCAGTTCCAGTCATTCCAGAAATTCTTTTATATAATCTAAAATAGTTTTGAATGGTTATCTGAGCATAAGTTTTTGATTCTTCTTGCACTCTGATTCCTTCTTTGGCTTCTATAGCTTGATGAAGACCACCCGAATATCTTCTTCCGTGCATAAGACGACCAGTAAACTCATCAACAATAATAATTTCACCATCTTTAACAACATAATGACGATCTTTAAAAAATAATCCTTTAGCTTTTAGGGATTCCTCTAAATAATGAACCATTTTAATGTTTTGTCCGCCGTAGATATTATCTATCCCAAGAATTTTTTCAACTTTTTCAATTCCTTCTTCTGTGGCTTGAACATATCTATCTTTTTCGTTAACAATATAATCCTTCTCATTTTCTAATTGGGAAACAATTTTAGCAAAAATTTTGTAATATTCAGCGGCTTGTGTATCTGGAGCGGAAATAATCAAGGGAGTTCTAGCTTCATCAATTAAAATACTATCCACCTCATCAATAATTGCAAAATAATGATCTCTTTGAACTTGATTTGCATTTGAATAAGCAAGGTTATCTCTTAGATAATCAAAACCAAATTCATTGTTAGTTCCATAAACAATATCAGCTTGATAAGCTTCTTTGCGAGAAATTGGACGAAGATATTCTTTTTGAACTCTAAAGCTTCCAGTCGTATCTCTTTCTTTGTCTAATAGAGCTGACGATTCTTGGTTTGAATTTTCAAGATTTTCCTCCTTGTCTTCCTTTATATATGTAGGATCATAAATATATGCCGAATCGTGAACAATACAGGAAGTAGAAAGTCCTAGAGAATAATAAACTTGCCCCATCCAAACTGCATCTCTTTGAGCAAGGTAATCATTGACAGTAATAATATGAGAACTTTTTCCACTAAGAGCATGTAAATAAGCTGGACAAGTAGCCGAAAGAGTTTTTCCCTCTCCTGTGGCCATTTGAGTAATATGTCCATTAAAAAGAGCAATACCGCCCATTAATTGAACATCATAATGTCTTTGTTGAAGATTTCTTTTGGCAGATTCCCTAACTAAAGCAAAAGCCTTTGGAAGAGCATCTTCTAATAAAAAACTTTTGAGAGTTATATTTTCTCTCAACTCTAAACTAGAGGATTTTAACTCCTCGTTAGATAGTTTTGAAATTTCAGGCTCTAAGCTATTTATTTTGTTTATTAGCTTATCGTATTTGTTTGTTTTTGAAAAAAAATTATCTAAAAATGACATAGGTTTATTTGATAAAATACTATAACAATCGACAAAAAAGCACAAATAATAAAGAGGAAAAGTAATAGGTAAAAAGTAAAAATAATGGGAAAGTAAAAGGTAGTAAGTAATAGGTAAAAAGTAGAAAG
>JAVHOK010000068.1:0-1315 GCA_036170035.1 Minisyncoccota bacterium | reverse complement strand
CTGGGACAAGATTATGTGGACCGATTTCTTTAAAAATGATTTTAGGCTATTTTGGAGTAGATAAATCTACAAAAGAATTAGCAGAAGTATGTAAAACAACATATGAACATGGGACTAGTTTAAAAAATATGACTAAGGCGATTGAATCGTTTGGATTTAAAGTGACTGTAAAAGACAACAGTAAAATTAGTGATATAAAAAGACAAATTGATAAAAATATTCCTATAATAATTGATTGGTTTATTGATTTTGAAAAAGTTGGTTTTTCGGATGGGCATTACTCTGTTGTTTTTGGATATGATAATAAATATATCTATATAGCTGATCCTGTTTTGGGAGAGAGGAAGTTTTTGTATAAAGATTTTATGCGTTGTTGGTTTGATTTTAAAGGGGAATACATAAAGACAAAAAAGGATTTAATTTTAAGGAGAATGATTGTTGTGAGCAGATAATTTTTGGTATATAAAAAATCCCGCCTATTTGGCGGGATTTTTTTGATTTAAAATGTAAAAGATTTTGCAAAATGTCCGATGATGGGAAGTTCTTTCTCTTTTCCGTTAGAGGCATTGATGATTCCAACAACCATAAGAATAAAAAGAGCCAGCATAATGAATGGAAAAAGAATCCATCCTAAAATTGGGAACATACTGACAAATGATCCGACGACCCAAGCAATTAGAAGAACTAGTCCTTGCTTAACATGAAATTTTACAAAAGGATCGTTTTTGTATTCGGTTAAAAGAGGAACAAAAAATATAATATAAGCAATAATTGCCATAGTTATTTTTTGACTCTTGTCTCCCGAATGAGATTTGTGCTCTTCGTGATTTGTTTTGTTTTCTTCGTCCATATTTTATTTGTTTATTTTTTTAATCCCTTATTAAGATTGTGATAATGATATCATTTTATTTGAGATTATACAATTTAAGGGTTAATAATAAAATTTTATTTTAGTTTGACACAAGTTATTTTTTCTGTTAATGTAAAAAAGTTAAAAAGGGGAGGAAAGATAATGTCTAGAAGTTTTAAGAAAAGAAGTAAGATGCATCATGTTGTTGTTCAAGTTTGGCTTCGCAAAAGTTTGAAGAATGGAAGTATAGTGAGTATTAGAGATGGTTATTCCATTCATAGAAATTTCAGTGATGCCTATGATTTTAGGGCAGATAATTTTTTTATTTTTCCTGATCTCTATGCCTATGGCGCACTGTATTGCGCTATAGTAGGGGACAAGAAGTGGAATGATTTGATGAGGTTTGGAAATTTGTATTTTTCCAAAAAGCCTCCGTCAGTGAGAAGGTGTCGTCGGCCTAAGATT
>JAVHOK010000067.1:0-5995 GCA_036170035.1 Minisyncoccota bacterium | reverse complement strand
TCTTCGTCGTTTTACTCCTCAGAATGACAGACACTGATTAGATTCCTGCCTACCGGTAGACAGGCTTCGTCCGCCAACTAGCGGATTCAGAATGACAGACACTAACCAAATTCCTCATCTTTTTACTTTTTGAAACGGCAAGTGTCTTTTCTGTCATTCTGCCTGCCCACCTAAATGACCAATATCATTTAGGTGGGAGCGGAGCGAAGAATCCCATTCGTAATTTGCTATATAGTTTACTTTTTTCCTAATATTGCATACAGCATACATTATACTGCATACATCTTCTTCTACTTATTACTTATTACTTATTACTTTTTACGATTTTGTTGATCTGTTGCAAAATCATTCCAAAAACCTTATTATGTCTTTAGCTAAAAATTTGTTTTTCGGTCAGTAAATATCAGTATTTTATATATCGTTTTTTATCGTTTTTCCCACTTTTTACTTTCTACCTTATACTTTTTATTTAATTTACTATGTTTATAAAAAAAATCGGAATAGATTTAGGGACCGCCAATACTGTTGTTTTTGTCCCTGGAAAAGGATTTGTTATAAATGAGCCAACTATGGTTGCTTTAACTATGCCTGATAATAAAGTTATTGCCGTTGGCAAAGAAGCTAAAGAAATGATTGGGAAAACCCCAGATGATATTATTGCTTATAAGCCACTCAAAGAGGGTGTTATTGCTGATTATTATATTACCAAAGCTCTTTTAAAATATTTTATTTCCAAAGCTGTTGGTTCTTTTAATGCTTTTATTAAACCAGATGTGGTTATCTCTGTTCCTGCCGGAATTACTCAAACAGAAAAAAGAGCTGTCCAAAATGCTGCCATTGAGGCCGGAGCTAAACAAGCTCACATTGTTAAAGAACCTCTTTTGGCTGCTTTGGGTGCCGGTATCCCAATTAACAATCACACCGGTAATATGATTATTAATATTGGAGGAGGAACATCTGAGGTAGCTGTTATTTCTTTAGGGGGGATTGTTACTTGGGCGAGTTTAAGAATCGCGGGAAATAAATTTGATCAAGCCATCATTGAATACATAAAAAAGAAATATGGTTTGTATATTGGAGAACAAACCTCAGAAAATATTAAAATTGATATCAGTTCTGCTGTTACGACCCGCAATAAAAAAGAACATCAAGTTAGAGGTAGAGATGTAGCCAGTGGTCTTCCTCGCGATGTTATAATTAATTCCAATGAAATTGCTGAAGCTCTTCATCCTCATTTGCTTGAAATTGCCTCTGCGATTCAAAGAGTTTTTAACGAAACACCACCAGAATTAGTTGCTGATATTATGGAAAAGGGTGTGATTCTTTCTGGGGGAGGAGCTCAAATAGAAGGATTACCTTTATTTTTAAAAAAATCATTAGGAGTCAACGCTTATGTTGCCGAGGAACCCTTACTTTGTGTTGCCAAAGGCACGGGACTTATTTTAAATCACTTAGATGTTTATAAACGAACATTATTAAATAAAAAATAGATAACTAATAACAATTTTTCTTGTTTTTTCTTTGTTGTGAGTTGTTTGTTGCCAGTCGTAGTTATGGTTCATGGTTTGATATTCGCATAATTAGTATATTTATTTTGCTAATTTCGCATTATGTTCTCATTATTCGCAATTTGCTGTATTAGCATTACATTCGCATATTAGAATCATAGTTTGTTTTTAATTCTTATCTTACTACTTTCTACTTTATACCTTTTACATTATAATACTTTGTATTATGTTACACGGTTACGATTCTTTTATTTCTGATTTTAAAAAACTTGTTGACGCAAGAGATCTTTCTCATGCCTATCTTTTTTTTGGAGAAGAGGGGACGGGGAAGTTTCTTCACGCCTTAGCTCTTTCCAACTATATTGAAAGTGGAAAATTTGAAGAACCAGATAGAGATCTTTCTGAAACTTTAATTATTGATTTTAATAAACCATCCAACATTGAACAAAACAAAGAAACTGTTGGAATAGACTCTGTTAGAGAGATAGAACATTTTTTATATCAAACTTCTTTTACTGGATCGTACAGGGTCGCTATTTTAAGAGATGCTGAAATGTTAACCGATCAAGCCCAGAATGCTCTTTTAAAGATATTAGAGGAACCACCTCAAAATGGAGTCATTATCGCAATTGCTAAGGATTTATCAGTGTTTTTGCCAACTGTTGCCTCTAGATTTTCTAAAATATACTTCCCAACTCTAAGCAATGACTCTATACTTGACTTTTTGTCAAAATATGGTAAAATAGGTGGGTTAGATAAAAATAAGGTTTGCCAAGAGTCTTTTGGTAGGGTCGGAAGAGTAATTCAGCTTTTTTCTAAAGACAAAGATAGAGAAAAAATTAAAAAAATTGTTATCTCTCTTTGTGATAAAAAAGCTAGTCTTACTATGGCCGATGATGCCATAGAAGACATTCTTAAGTTAATTGACAAAAAATTGAGCAACTTAAATGTTTTTTTTGAGGAGTTAGAAATTAGTTTACTTATTGACCCAGAAAAAAACTCATTTAAACTTCTCAAAACAAGTCAGGCCCTAGAAGATCTTGCAACTATCAATGTTAACAAGCGTCTTTGTTTCAAGAATTTATTTTACAATCTAGTTAATTAAGTGCCAACATTTAATAAAATGGCTCACTTAATTGATGAGCTGTTTTTAAAACGAAATTAAAATCCTAGACCTAATAGGTCGGGTAAACAACAATATGGAAAAAATATCTTTTATGATTTTATTAGTCATTGCAGTCATTGGAATAATGATCGGTTTTTCTACCCTTGGAGTTTCCTTCAATAATACAATGCCTATAATTTCAACAAATAATACCAAAAGTCAGGGAGGATTTTTTGCTTCTGCTTTTGCTTCTGTTGAAACCACTTGGTCTAGCACCGTTGGTCAATTTCTTATTTCTTTTGATAATTTTAAAAATGTTCACCAAATTGTTTTAGACAAAGAATCTCAGATTAGAGTTTATGATGTGGATCCAAATAATCGCCTTAACGAGGTTTATGTCTCCACTGACAAAGGATTATTTTTGAGTCGTGATGGAGGGTTGACCTTCAATAGATTTGTTTCTTCTAATAATGAGATAGATAAAAATACAAATGTTTTTAAAGTTCTTTCCGCTTCTAGTAATGGAGAAGATTACTTTATTTCAGTTTTTAAAAATGGTAAGGGCTATGTTTATAGAACCTATGACTATTTTTTCAATCTTGAAGCATTGATAGATTTTGACAACGAAGCTCCTTATGATATGTATAGAAATGGTAATAGTTTGTATCTAGCCGTTTCTAATGGACAAATTATTCATTTTAATCTTAAGACTAAAGAATCAAGAGTGGTTAATGTTTTTTCATCTCCAATTCTTAAAATTCAAAAATCTCCAAATGGAGAATTTTATCTTCTTTCAAAATCCGGAAACATTCTCAAAGGAAATAGTTTAGAGGGTAAATTCGTTACAACTAAGACTCCCGGAGGAGGATGGTTGTTTAGTGGTTCACCTGTTGGCGCTCTTCACTTTGATTCTAATGGGAATATGTATATTTTAAATAGTGAGGGGATTTATGTTAGTTATAACAATGGAAACGATTTTACTCTTTTGAAACAAATTCCTATTCAGAAAAAACAAATAGATGCCATGGGAATTAATAATGGAAAAATCTACGCTATCTCAGGAACAAGATTATTTACAAGTTCAAATGGTGGAAAAGATTGGAAAATAGACAATCTTAATAATGAATTTAAAGTCACAAGAATATTCTTTATGGGTTCCAAAGTGATTATGAGTATGTAGTAACTGACTAACAACTAACTACTTACGACTGACGACAACTAATCCCTGCTTTTTAGCAGGGATTAGTTTTTCATTATAAAATATGTCTATCTCCCTTTCTTTTATCTAGTATATGGTCGTTAGTTGTGCGTCGTTGATAAATTTCTATTGCTTTAGATAAATCCTTCCTGTAAAATGTCTTATATGGATATTAAATCAAATTTTGACAAAAAATTAGCTGAAATCAATCAGTTTTTTAAAGATGAGGTTGCTGGTATAAGAGGATCAAGACCTACTCCTGCCTTAGTTGAAGATATTACCGTTGATTGTTATGGACAAAAAATGTCTATAAAACAACTTGGGTCAATTTCAATTATTCCTCCCAAGGAGGTTTTAATTAGTGTTTGGGATTCTTCAGTGATTAATTCAATTTCAAAAGCTATCAATGAAAAACTCAATCTCAATCCATCAATTGATGGCAATTCTCTTCATGTTAATCTTCCAGCTCTTACTCAAGAAAGAAGAGATGAAATTATTAAACTTGTTAGATCAAGATCAGAAGAAGCCAGAATTAAATCAAGAAATGTCAGAGATGAAGCAAAAAAAGAAATCTCTGAAAATGAAAAAAACGGAGAACTGACCGAAGATGATAGATTTAAGCTTAATGAGGATATGCAAAAATCCATTGATGCTTTTAATCAAGATGTTGAAAAAATATTAGAAAAGAAAATAGCCGAAATAAACGAATAATCTATTAATTAATTATTTTATATTATGATCATCAGTTTACTTATTTTTATTGCCGTTTTAGCTTTGTTAGTTTTAGTCCATGAATTTGGACATTTTATTGTTGCCAAAAAATCAGGGATGAGAGTTGAAGAATTTGGGTTTGGATTTCCTCCCCGTCTTATTTCTTGGAAAAAAGGAGAAACAACTTGGAGTATTAATCTCATTCCATTAGGAGGCTTTGTTCAGATAGCTGGAGAAAATGGTGGAGAAGATAAAATAAAAAATCCATCTATTACTACTAATCAAGTAGATGAAATTGTTACAGTTACAGAAACCAAGGAAGAGATTTTCGTAAATGGAGAAGAGGTTTTAGAAAAAGATGAAGTTATGATTCAAGCCAAAAATCAAGAAGGGCGTCTTTTTTCAGATAAACCAATTTGGAAAAGGATTCTTGTTTTAATTGCTGGAGTGACTATGAATTTTCTTTTGGGCTGGATAATCATTTCTATTATTTTAATGTTTGGCGTAGAAAAGTCCGTAGTTGTTTCTGCTGTTTCTGATGGTTCCCCAGCTCAAAAAATTGGAATAGAAGCAGGGGATATGATTTTAGGATATGACAACTTAGATAATTTCACGAGTTTTGTTCAGGCCAACAAAGGCAAAGAAATTAATTTGGATGTTAGACGGGGTAAAGATGTCAAGAAAATTATTGTTATTCCAAGAGAAAATCCTCCTGAGGGTGAAGGATCTTTGGGTGTTGGGCTTTCTTTGGGTGGAGTTGAGCGACAACCATTTTTTTCAGCTATCTGGGATGGATTAAAAAGATCTGTGGAAATGTTTGGATTTATTTATAGGATGCTTTTTAAATTAATTGGTAGTTTGTTTGGAGGAGAAGCGCTTTACAAACAAGTTTCTGGACCAATTGGAATTTATAAAGCCACTACTCAGGCTACTGGCTTAGGAATAATGTATCTAGCTAATTTAATTGCTCTTATCTCTATCAACTTAGCTGCAATCAATATCTTTCCTTTTCCAGCCTTAGACGGAGGAAGGGTTATTGTATTAATAATTGAGAAAATTATCAGAAGACCAATTAGTTTAAAAGTTCAACAGGTAATTAATAGCGCAGGGTTTATGTTTCTGATTCTTTTAATGGTTTTAGCGACATTTCAAGACATTAAAAAGTTATTTTAAAATCTTTTTGCTGTTATGTCTGCTTGTTTCTGTCATCCTGTCTGTCTTTCTGTCATTCTGAGCGAAGCGAAGCCTGCCTGCCGGTAGGCAGGAATCCTAGATTACTTATTACTTACTACCTTTCATTACCTTTTACTTTTTACTTATTTTTATGATATTATCTTTTTATGCCTAGTAGTAGAACTGCGAGAGAATTTAAGTTATATCCTAGGTATTAAGCAAGATTATAATTAACATTAAAAAAACTATTGAGTAAATTATCTTTTTGATAAAAACTCGCAGTTTCACTACTAGGTATGC
>JAVHOK010000066.1:0-6120 GCA_036170035.1 Minisyncoccota bacterium | reverse complement strand
CCAGCGCGATGCTGGCCTCCAGGAGGAGGCACTTGGCCTCCTTGAACTTGGCTTCGGCCAAGCTCAAATCCAGGCCGTGATTGTGAAATACAATCACGGCCAGTGATTCTTCTGCCCGCGCGACTTCCAGTCGCGCTGGCTTCAAGGGATCGTCATCTTCGCGCTTGTTCGCGCGAAGAGAGCGGATCGCTTCGGCGACCTTGGGGAGATCTTTCTCCCCAAGGACGACGGCCAACCGGCCATCGTCCATCGGCTGGCCGACGAGTCCGTCGTCGGCCAGAACGAGCCGCTGCACTACCGGCAGCAACTCGTTCAAAAAATTGACAAACCCCAGCGCAAACTTCGCGCTGAGGTCGCGGAGGGACAACCCATCCGCGAAAGTCACAAACACCTTCGGTCCGAAATCTTTTTTCATTTCATTCTCCTTGCCCGCCGTAGATTGCGGGCTCGTCCTCCTATAAATCTCCTTTAGATTTATAGGAGGACGAAAATCAAGTTTGAAAAAAAATGTTTTGGTAGTTAAAAAAATCTTAACTACCGGACTCTACTCTCGCCTCTCCCTAAAATTTTCACCACCTTTCTGCCTGCTTTCTAACAGGCGTTACACATCTTATTTTTAATGTACTATATAACCTTCACTGTTTATATTATACACCTTTTATAAAAAATGTCAACCCAGCTTCACGATCAACCCATATTCCACAACATTTACAACATACCAACAAACTCCAGTTTGTTGGTATGTTGTAAATGTTTTTTAATAAGTATTAATAATTTTACCTTCTACTTATTTATCCTGAGTGTAATCGAAGGATTGCTTTATACTTATTTCCTTTCCGCATCATTCGCATATTTATTTTGCTAATTTCCCATTATATCTTTTCTCAATAATTTTCAATTTTAAACTTTCAATTTTTAATTTTCCACACCCTCAGTTTCCCCTCCTCAAACCCCACCCTAATTGTTCCATCCATATCCGTTCTTAATATATTTGACGATACATCTTTTAATCTTTCCAGCGCTTCTTTTGTTGGATGACCATAAGAATTTTTTCCTACTTCTATCACCGAAAGTTTTGGATCAACCTCTTTTAAAAAACTTTCCGAACTAGAATATTTTGACCCATGATGAGCCACCTTCAAAACATCCGCCTGTAAATCACCAGCACTCAAAAGAACATTCTCAATCTTATCCGGTATATCTCCAGTCAAAAGAGCTTTAAAATCCCCTAAATCTATTTTTAAAACCAAAGAAGATTCATTTGTCACCTTTTTTGTCTCTTCTTTTAAATTATTCGGCCACAAAACATCTATTGTACTAGAAGCATAACTAACCTCATCCCCCCTGCCCAAATTTGAATAAGATATTTTATTTTTTTCAAACGCCGAAACTAAAGGAAAATATAGTTTTTCTTTTTCTCCATTTAATATCGCAAATCCCACATTATATTTATTTAAAAGATTAAAAACTCCTTGAGCATGATCTTCTTCTGGATGTGTAATAAATAAAATATCTATTTTTTTATCATAAAACGGCAAAATCTTCCCCAGTTCTACAACCACTTTATCATCTCTACCGGCATCTACTAAAATATTTACCCCTCCCAACCTGATAAATTGAGAATCCCCTTGCCCCACATTCAAAAAGTAAATCTCCTTCAAATCGTTCCCTGCAAAAATCACAAAATACCAAACAAAAATAGTTATCAAAAACAAAATAAGTATTTTAAAATAAAAAGATAATTTCATAATAAGTTATACATTTTTTCTCTTACTTTAGGATAATACTTTGCCACTATAAAAATAAGACACAAATAATATACTAATATCGTCCAAATATTCATTTGAAAAACAACCCCTACAAAAGATCCAAACAAATTAATTACTCCAACCATATATCCAAAAATCGGATAAAAAACAATTGAAATTAACCTCGCCAATCCAAACCAAACCATTCCCACAAATCCCAACAAAAACGCTAACGCCATTGCCATAGGAACAAATAATAATATCAAAACATTTGAAACAACTCCTACCCACGAAAATTGCCCAAAATAAAAACTCAAAATCGGTAACACCGCCACTTGTGCTCCAATCGTCTGACAAAATATTTTCCACACATCTTCAACTCTTTCCGATTCAAACCGTCTTGTTTTTAGTGAATCTAAAATTGGAGCTATAAATGTAATTCCAAAAAGAGCCACGAAAGAAAGAATAAATCCAATATCAAAAACTAGCACTCTCGGATTAAGTAAAACCATCAAAAACGCAACCACCACCACTCCATTTTTAAAACTATATATCCTAGATTCTTTTTGTGCTAGTAATATCAAAAATCCCATCAAAGCCGCCCTGACCACCGAGGCGCTTGCCCCAGTCATCACCACAAACAAAAAAACAAAACCCATCGTTGCGTAAAAATTATATTTTGTCGGAATAAAAAATCCCAAACACAAACTCACGACTAATACCACCACCGTAATATTATACCCAGACAAAGCTGTAATATGTGTCGTTCCACTCGTTTTCATATTTGCCACAAATTCCTTAGAAAATCCTGCCACCTGTTGCCCTAAAAGCATTCCTATTGCCAAAGCTCCTTCATTATTTGGATATAACCTACTTAATATCAAAGCAAAATCTTTTTCAAAAGAATATAAAGATCGCATCAAAGAAAAACTTTTGCTTTTTTCTAAATTAAATTCTTTTGGATAGACCATCTTCCCGACCACCCAATCTTTAGCCAAAAATTTATCCTCTTCTTTTAACTCTTCCACAGTTCCCTTTCCAATAAAAACATCCCCATATTCAAAATCTAAAGTTGGTTTTGTAACTACATAAATTCTCTGCCTAGCTTTATTTTCAATAATAAAACTAATTGCCGAAGATGATATTTTTGGATTAGAAATAATTTCCCCAGAAACTTCCTGTTCGCCACTATTTTTTAATCCCAAGTCATTACTAAATCCTCGATCATACCAAGAAGAATAAAAATATCCCCCAAAAATAAATACTAACAAAAAACTCATCCATAACACTTCTTTTTTATTTTTTAAAACAAAATAGAATAGTCCCAAACAAAAAATAGTCGCCATAAGCACAGCTACTATTTTCAAACTCATCCCTAGTCCAAAAAACCACACTCCGACAATAAAAAATAAAAATATCCAAAAAACCAAATCCCCAATTCTCATCATAAAAAATTTAATCCCGCCTATTTAATTATTTATTTTTAAAACTCAAATCCCACCTCTGCTTTTGTCCCATTATTAAACGGATGTTTTATTTCTTTCATTTCTGTTACTAGATCTGCTCGCTTTATAAAACTCACAGGGGCATTTCTTCCCGATAAAACTATAATCATTTTTTGCGGTTCATTTTGTATAACTCTAAGCACATCTGTGGCTTTAATTAATTTTAACGAAACGGCTACATTTACTTCATCCAACGCCACAATATCCCATTTTTTTGATCTAATCGCCTTTTCAACTTTTTTTAAAGTTTCTTCCGCTGCTTTCTTGTGCTTACTAAAAGGAAGTTTGTCTCCCAATATCCCCACAAAACCCTTTCCCCCTCTATGTATTTCAAACTTCCCTATATATTTTTTATCATCAATAAATTTATGCTCTCCCGAAATCCATGGCCCCTTTATAAATTGAAACATTATAACTTTTTTCCCCTGCCCAAAAGCTCGCATCATCTGTCCAAGTGTTGCGGTCGTTTTTCCTTTTCCATTTCCAGTAAAAACAACTATCATTTTTTAATTTTTCGCAAAATTTCCGTTGAGTACATCTATATCATCCTGAAACTCCTCTGCTTTAGAAACCACCCTTGCTCCATATGAATTAAGATAAGTTTTCCAATTTCCTCCCGCATAATATCTTGCCGCTGCTACTTTTTCCTCATACAAAGACGATCCGGCTGACGCTCCTGCTCCTTTTAGATACAAAGCTGTTGCCACAAACGCATCTGTATTATTCCAAGGAGATGCTGGATTGTGTCCCGTTAACTGGGCTACCTGATCTTTATATAGTTCCCAAGTTGAAGGAATAAATTGCGCTGGTCCCATCGCTCCACCAAAAGCTCCGTCTCTAGGAATTGGACAAGAAACAGAAACACTATTTGGATCCATATTTAATTCTTTAAGAATCTCTAAAAATATCGGGATGTCTCTTTTTGGATGCATCGTTGTTTTATTTGATGCTTTGGCTGGATAATAAGGATTAACATCATATTTACATTTACCCACATTTCTTCCTAGGGCCGACTCTCCATCTAAGACCGCCAAAATTAAAGCTGCTCTCACGCCCGTTGCGTCTTGAGCAATCTTAGCAATTTTATATGCATCTCCAAACGACAACTCTCCTCCACCCAACAATTCAAAGATTCTGCTTCTAATTTGAGCTGCGGATAATTTCTTTTCGTTTAATATCGCTTGATATTTTGATTCTTGACCCTTGGTTTCTTTTAAAAGAGAATTTTTTTCTTGTTCAACTTGTTTAGCTAATTTTTGTTGCGCTTCCTGATATTGTTTCAATTGAGAAATACCATCCACTTCATTTGCCAATGATTCTTTTTGATCAACCAACTTATCTTTAAGTTCAATAATTTTTTCTAATGTCTTTCTGACACTTTCTTGAGTGGCTAGTAAATTATTAATATCTAAGAAAAAATCAGACAATTTCGGATTTGCCAAAAGTTGTTCCACGGCACTTTTTTGTTCCGTCTCATACAATCCCTGCAAAACACCCGCTAAAGAATTTTTCTTTTGAGTAATGTCATCCTCAGTTGTATTTATGTTTTTTTTCGTGCTTTCTATATCTCCATTCAATTTTTTCAAATTCAAAGTAATTGCTTTTATCTGTAAATTAATTTTAGCAATTTTATTATTCAAAGTTTTTATCTCTGAGGTTAATGAATTTCCTTGTTGTTTATATTGATTAACCGTTCCCTCATACTGAGTAATTTGATTTTCTAAATCTTTCAATTGTGCCTCTAAATCAGCCCTTTCTGTCTCTTTACTTGAAGCCGCAAAAATATATCCTTTATTTCCTGGGGCATTAACCATTCCAAAGATATAAGAAAGTATCGTCAAAGAAATCAAGACATACGAAATAATGTTCTTTACAGGAAAACGAAAAATGGCTTCTTTTTTCAAAGAAACCCTATTTTTTATATCCAAAATCGCTCTATCTCCTGATTTATTACGCCTTAATATATCTGATGTTATGTTCTTTTTTTTCATTTTTAAAAAAAATAAACAGAAAAATAAGCTCTTGAAGTCATTATAACATAAAGCCGACAAAACAAAAACCCTCAAATGATAACAATGAGGGTTTTTGGGAAATTTATTTTTTATTATTTCTTTTTTTCTTCAACGATCACTTCGGCAACTGGAGTTGTTTCAGGAACCTCCTCCACAACTGGCGCCACAACCTCTTCTTCTTTCGCAACTTCTGT
This sequence comes from Minisyncoccota bacterium, assembly GCA_036170035.1. Classification (GTDB taxonomy): domain Bacteria; phylum Patescibacteriota; class Minisyncoccia; order UBA6257; family JAGOQP01; genus JAVHOK01. Next base: position 661 of record JAVHOK010000066.1, on the reverse strand, counting down.
CACTTTTACTACTACAGTTTCTGGATCAGTTAGTAACCTAACTCCCTTTGGAATTTCTAAATCTTTTACATGAATACTTTGATGCATTTCAACCAAAACAGATAAATCAACATTAATACTATGCGGAATATCCAAAGGCAAAGCCTCAATTTCAATTTGATCAACCGCCTTAACCAAAACCCCACCAAATTCTTTAACAGCTGGCGACTCTCCAACAAACACTAAAGGAATTTCGGCCTCTATCTTCTCTTTCATATTTACAAGATAAAAATCAGCATGAATAATATTATCAGAAACATGATTAAATTGAATATCCTTGATCAAAACTGGAAACCCATTTTTTTCTCCATCAATAACAATACTAATCAAAGAATTTTCTCCAGCTTCTTTGTAAATCTTTTTTAATTCTTTAAAACTGACTTGAAGGTGAATATTTTCCGAATCATTTCCATAAACTTCAACCGGCACAAAACCATCCTTTAAAAGATTCTTAACTTGTTTTCCAAATATTTCCCTTTTTTGAGCTTTTAATTCCAACATAATTAATTGATTTATTTTCTAAACAGTAACTTCAATGATACAAAATTTTTTAATAAAAATCAAGCCTACAATCACTCTTAGTGATGGGCGGGGGAAGGGAGAGAGGAGAAGAGTTATGGAA
>JAVHOK010000065.1:0-1346 GCA_036170035.1 Minisyncoccota bacterium | reverse complement strand
TTACGGTATTAGCCAAAGCATCTTCAATTGGTCCGCCTAAAAAGACAATTCTTTCCTTTAAAAGCCGGGAATAGATATCATATACTCTTTCGCCAATATTGGATTTTTCAATGACTGTAGGCACTAAAACCATATTGTTTTGATAATCTGACATAATTTGTCTTAATAATTAATTTAGTTATTAATATATTAAATCTTTCATTACTGAATGTCAATTACGTTTTGATTTTTTTGTACGCATTAAGTATACTGTTCTTAACATGAAGGAATTTTCTTTAATCATTCCTACTTACAATCGCAAAGAGAGATTAATCAAAAATATTGCTCAAGTTAAAAATACTTATCCGGAGGCAGAAATAATTATTGTTGATGATGGTAGTTTAGATGGTACTGATAAAGAAATTAATCATGTTTTTGGCAACTCTGTTATTTATTTAAGGAATGCAAAAAATCAAGGCAAAGGAGCGAGCTTACGCAAAGGTTTTAAGATAGCGACAGGAAAATTTCTCATCTTTACGGATGATGATTTGCCCTATGGCATTAATGGCATTCAAAATATTTTAAGAGAGTTAAAGCAAGGCAAGCCAGTAGTTATCAGTAGAAGAGATAAATTTAACGACAATTTTATCAAGGCCATAGAACGATTAGCTTTTAATATGTGCATTAAGCCTGTTTTAGGAATTAATATTTCAGATACTCAAGCAGGATTAAAAGGATTCTCCCGAGAAGTAGCTCACAAGATTTTTGCGAATAGTTTTATTAATCGTTTTGCTGTTGATATTGAGATTCTAATTCTATGTCAAAGATTTAATTATCCAATAACTATTGTGCCGGTTCATCATCAGTATTTTCAACCTACAAGTTTGTCGAGTACAAATATCCTTAATATTTTTCTTGACGTCATAAGAATTAAATTTCATCGTTATGACAAAAAGTAAGTTAATGCGTGTTTTAACCATTGTCTTAGTATTTATTTGTGTTTATGGTTTTTTAGGCAAGATAGTGCCGTGGGATTTAATTTTTTCTAATACCATGGTCTCCGGTGGTGATACTGGTTCTCACAATTATGTTGCTTGGTATAGTCATGAAATATTTCCTAAATTAAGATGGTGGTCTCAAGATTGGTATGCAGGTTTTCCTTTTTTATATTTTTATCCACCTCTCCTTTATTATGTCAATGATATCTTAAGTTTTATTATTCCTTTTAATATTTCGTTTAAACTTGTTACTTTATTAGGCACATTATTATTGCCGTTGGCTGTTTTTCTATGCCTTTATTGGTTAGAATTTGAATTTCCTATTCCTTCTTTGGGAGCAGTTTTAAGCCTTAGTTATTTATTTTTAGA
>JAVHOK010000064.1:0-1468 GCA_036170035.1 Minisyncoccota bacterium | reverse complement strand
GTGAAGCCCTTTTTCTTAAAAAGTACGTTTCTCATCCAATTAATAATATAGATAAATACTCTTTAATTATTATATCACCAAAAAGCATAACCGTCACTGCTCCTAAAGATAAAAATGGAGCAAAAGGCAAATAGCTTTTCATGGTTTTTTTCTTCAAAGCCATCAATACTAAAGAAGCAAAACCCCCGGAAAGAAAGGCAATGATTAAAGCCATTACTGCTTCTGGCCAACCTAAAATAATGCCAATAAAAACAGCTAAAATCGCATCTCCCCATCCCATGGCTTTTTCTTTAGTTAAATACACTAAGGCGGCAATCAACCCAGCGCTAATGCTAATCCCTAAAATTAAAGAAATAAAATAAGAGTAATAGCCGAAGACATAATTTTGAGAACCCAAAAAATGAATTAGTTGAGATAAAAAAGCAAAATGTTTTATTTGAAGAATAATCCCTAAACAAACACGCCACAAAAAACTAATAATGATTGCCGGGATTAGGACTTCGTCCAGAATCAAATATTTGTTCAAATCATAAAGAGAAATCGCCAAAAAAACAAAAAACCAATAAAACCAAAAAAATAAATTAATAAGAAGCAAAAGATTCTCTAAGTTGAGATTAAAAAATAAATGAAGATTAATTAAGGGAAAACGAAAAAAACGCCAACAAACTAGGGCAAATAATAAACCAGTAAGAAATTCTACAATCGGATATTGAAGGGATAATTTATGATGGCAAGAAGAGCATCTACCTTTTAAATAAAAATAGTTTACAATTGGCACCATTTCCCACCAAGCCAAAGTCTTATGGCAATAAGGGCAAAAAGAACGCCCTTTAAAGGGCGATTCTTTGGTATCAATCCTATCAACTAAAACATTGATAAAACTGCCAATAATACTACCAAAAATAAAAGAGATGGTGTAAAGAAAAACTCCCATGATTACTAAGAATACTTAATCCTAAATTAAATATTTATGGTCTAATGCAGTAAACCGGATCGGTACAATCAATACTATTCACAGTACCATCTATATCATCGTTTAACGCAACGTCACCTTGTTCTAATTGAGCGCCTAAAACATAATCAGTTGCTGTCCCACCATATCGATAATAGTAAGTTGTATTATCTAAAGGATCTTTTGGCACCTGATTTACACCAATTCCGGCACCAGTTAAAGTCGTTCTAAATGTATCCCAATTCGTACTAGAATTATAAGTGCCCACTGGATAACTTCCATTCTTGGCATAATATAATTCCAGGGCATTTTGCACATTATGCAAATCGGCAATTCTTCGACTATCACGTGCCTTGGCCCTCGCTCCTCCCATACCGACCAAAATCATTGAAGCCAACAAAGCAATGATAGTAATCACTATCAACATTTCAATGAGAGTAAAACCCTTTTTTCTTGTGCACATTTGTTTTATCATATTTTTTAATTTTATTATTTTTATCTACCTTTTTACCCCCA
>JAVHOK010000063.1:0-6861 GCA_036170035.1 Minisyncoccota bacterium | reverse complement strand
TCATTTTCTTCTTTGTTGTTTGTTTGGTGCTAATATTCTTTTCTATGTGGTTTGCTAGTAGATACTTTAGAAACAATTAAATTATAAAATACACCCAGCCTCACTTTTGGTTTCATTAATATGGTATATTAAATCAAAAGTGAGGCTGGGTGTATTTTTTTCGTAGTCTTTTTCTGCTATTATAAATATGTGAATATATTATTAGCTTTACTTTTAGGATTTTTACCAAGTTTAGTTTGGCTTATGTTTTTTTTGAAGGAAGATATCCACCCCGAACCACGAAAAATGATTGCCAAGGCTTTTATTTTCGGTTGCATATCTGCTTTTGCGGCTCTTTTTATTCAAATGTTTATTAAGGGTTATTTGGATCAAATTATGATTAATATCCCTAGAATTATTGAGGACAACCTCTCCGTCTTTATTGGATTTGCTTTTATTGAAGAGATAATGAAATTTTTCTTCATCTATGTTGCTGTTAAAAAAAGCACTTATTTTGATGAGCCAATTGATGCGATGATTTATATGATTACTGGCGCTCTTGGATTTGCTATGGCAGAAAATTTTTTCTTAGCCTATTCTAACATTCAATCTGATGTTGTTTCTTTGATTATTATCAGATTTATTGGCGCTACTCTTCTTCACGCTTTGGCCTCAGCCCTTATTGGACATTATTGGGCTAGGGGAATCAAATTAGGCATAGAAAAAAGAATGGTGGTTGCAGGAATAGTTTTGGCATCAATTTTCCATATTATTTTTAATTATTTAGTTTTCAAGTTTAGTGATTTTCTCGTTTATCCAACTGCCTTTCTTTTAATGATAGGGTTTTTTGTGTTGTATGATTTTGAAGAACTCAAAAAAATGGATCAATTTAGTACCGGCATTGCCACCACTCCAAAACTAAATGAAGATAAAATAATTCCCGAATGGGCAGATAAGTATTTCTAATGCAAAAAAGTATCAGGTAAAATGTAATAGGTATAAAATAAAGAACAAGAGATAGATTTTTCCCCTACTCTTATTTAGACCAATAACATTTTTAGTTATGCAAGCAGAATAGTTATACTTCGTCATATTGAACGAAGTGAATTATCTTTTTTGACAAATGAGATTCCTCGCGTTGCTCGGAATGGCAATCCGGTGATTTTTTTAATTTTATTCACTCGGCATACTTTTTACTCATTACCTTTTACTTTGTACTTATATTTGTTATAATTACCTTATGAGCGATAATAACAAAGAATTTTTTGAACAACTAGCTGGTATTTCAAATGAGGAGGGTCAAGAATCATTTGAGCCAGAATTGGTAAAGGCCGATATCCTTTCCAAAAAGCTAGATAAGGTTGAAGACGACGAAAAAGAAATCGTCCCAGAAAAACGCAAAAAAAATCCTATTGAAGAGATTGATTTTGAGGACACTGAAGGTCATCTGACTATTGATGTTTATCAAGATTCTGAAAATATTTATATAGAATCAGCTATCGCTGGAGTAGATAGTGATGACATTGATGTAGCTATTACTCCTGAGTCGGTTGTTATCAAAGGCAGAAGAGAAAAAATAGAGAAGGTCAAAACTGATGATTATTTGTATCAGGAATGTTTTTGGGGAAACTTTTCCAGATCAGTTATTTTACCCCAAGAGGTAGATCCTGATAAATCTACCGCCTCTATGAAAAATGGTGTTCTAAAAATATCTCTTCCAAAAATTTCTCACCAAAAAGGTAAAAGAGTTAAAATAAAATTAAACTAGTCTTTCTTATCCAAAAAACCGCCCCTTGGTCTTTACCTTGGGCGGTTTTTGATTTTGTATAATAAATAGTATAATGAGGTTATGGGAATAGAAAATATAGATATGATAGCAAGAAAGATTCCAAAACCAAAATCAGTGATATTTGGGCATGATTTGCTAACCGTTGGCATTGAACCAATTCCACACGAAGAAAAAGTTTTTGGAGATTTATTAAGACTTCTTAACCATTGGCACGAAGTTAATCCCAATATAAACAGAGAGGCTATGATGCACTTTCTCAAAAAAGAATCTGGGTTAAATCCTAGAATCATTATTGACGAAATAAAAAGAAAAATAAATTAAAAAAATCCTCTTTTTTGAGGATTTTTTTAATAAACTAAGCCAAAGAATTATCTAGATAATTCTTTGGCTTAGTTTGTATCTTTACTTTGCGTCTTTTTAATGATTTACATTTTTAATTTTTAACTTTAAACTTACTATATGATTTTGCTTTCAACGCCACTAACAGAGATAAAAGGAATTGGATCATCTCTGGCTCAAAAATTTTCAAAACTTGGGCTAGAAAATGTCAAAGATGTTTTATATTACTTTCCTTTTAGATATCAAGACTTTTCTCAAATTGTTCATATCAACGAATTAGAAGAGGGTCAAATCGCGACTGTTTTTGGCATTATTGATACAACCAAACTTTATAAAACATGGAAAAGAAAAATGTGGATTTTGGAATGCACAATTAAAGACAATGCAGGCTCTATCAAAGCCATTTGGTTTAATCAGCAATTTCTTGCCTCTACTCTCAAAGAAGGATTATCTGTTAATTTATCTGGCAAGGTTAGCCTTCAAGGGAAAAAACTTATTATGCAAAATCCCGAGTATGAAATTATTTCTAGCGCGCATTATAATGTCAAACATACAGGCAAACTCGTTCCAATTTATCCCGAAACCAAAGGCATTACTTCCAGAGGAATAAGATTTTTAGTAGATAAAATTTTGCCATTAATACAAGACATCCCCGAATTTTTACCGACCGAAGAAATGGAGCAAAATGATCTAATGGATTTATATTCAGCTCTTTTGGCTATTCATTCACCAACTTCTTTAGATGAAGTTAAAATCGCTGAGCATCGTTTTGCTTTTCAAGATCTTTTTTTGCTTCAATTAGTTAACGCTTCAAAACGCGTTTCTATGCAAAGAGAAAAATCTTTTGCAATTAAATATGATCCAAATTTTATAAAAAAAATATTTAGTCATTTGCCATTTGAATTAACCCTCGCCCAAAAAAAATCTCTTGTGGATATTTTAGAGGATCTCAAAAAAGATCATCCGACTAATAGGTTGCTTCAAGGAGATGTGGGCTCAGGCAAGACCATTGTTTCGGCTATTTCTGCTCTTGTTTGCGCTCAAAACGAAAAACAGACAGTTTTTATGGCCCCGACAGAGGTTCTTGCTCAACAACACTATCAAACCTTTAAAAAAATATTTTCTACTCAAAGCCAGGAAGAATTTTTATCTTGTGGCGTGGCCTTGCTTACCTCGTCTTCCGCTTTGGCATTTTTTGGAGACGATCTTGAAAGTAAGATTAGTAAAAAAGATATTTTGAAAGAAATAAAATCAGGAAGAATAAAAATAATAATCGGCACTCATTCAGTTATTCAAAAAACAGTTGAGTTTAAGGATCTAGCTCTTGTAGTTATAGATGAGCAACATAGATTTGGAGTTAATCAGCGTCATCTTCTTTCTGAAAAAAAATCTTTAATTAAGCCCCATTTATTATCTATGTCCGCCACGCCAATACCTCGCACTCTTGCTTTGACGGTTTTTGGAGATTTAGATGTGTCTATTATTAATGAGCTTCCCAAAAATAGAAAACCGATTATTACAAAAATCGTTTCACAAAAAGACAGACAAAGCGCATATGCTTTTATTCGCAAACAAATTGACTCAGGGCGACAGGCCTTTGTTATCTGTCCAAGAATAGAAAATATACAAACCGAAGAAAAAAAATTATCCCAGAGACAAATGTTCCAATTGGATGTAAAATCTGTGACTGAAGAATACGAAAAATTATCAAAAAAAATATTTCCTGATTTTAAAATTGGAATGCTTCATGGTAGATTAAAATCAAATGAAAAAGAAGAGATAATGAGAAAATTTCAAGATGGAAAAATTGATATTTTAGTTTCTACTTCTGTGGTTGAGGTTGGAGTGGATATTCCCAATGCCTCAATTATGATGATAGAGGGATCGGAAAGATTTGGTCTTTCGCAGTTATACCAGTTTAGGGGAAGGGTCGGCAGGGGAGAATATCAGTCATATTGTTTTCTATTGTCCGACTTAAATTCAAAAACCGTTTTTGATAGATTAAAAGCTCTTATTACCGCTAAAAATGGATTTGAACTAGCCCAGATGGATCTAAAATTTAGAGGTCCGGGACAATTTTTAGGAGAAGAACAATCTGGTCTTCCTGATATTGCGATGAAGGCCATTCAAAATCCCGATCTAGTTCAAATCACAAAGGAATCAGCGCAGAAACTTATTAACAAAGATTCAACTTTAACTGATTATCCTTATCTTTCTGCTTATCTCAAACTTTTTAATCAAAAAATTCATCTAGAATAGGAATATACATACAACCTACGACTTACGACTAACAACAATAGCAAAAATACTTTTTGCATCCATTGATTTAGATTTTTTTGAATACTTTATGTTTCTTTTTTGTTGTAGGTTGTTAGTAGTTAGTTGTTTACCCTGAACAAAGTTGAAGGGTTAGTTATTTTGTGATCCCGGGCTGATTTGAACAGCCAACCTCTTCCTTCGCAGGGAAGCGCTCTATCCAATTGAGCTACGAGATCATATCGGCCAATCTATTATAGTATGCTTAATTATGGGCTTTTTTTCAATAGTTTATTATTCAAATAAAAAACAGGATAAATTCCTGTTTTTTATCTTTTATCTTTTACTTATCACTTTCTACTTATTTATCACGAGCGAAGTCGAGTGACTACTTTATACTTCTTCTTATATGCCAACTATCTTTGATAAAAAATCCAACAGCGACGGCTCGGTTGTTTTTTGTGGCAACTTTGTCTTCATAAACTCTTTTATTTTTTCCACATCTCCCCTATACAATCTTATTTTTAGTAAGGGTTTTAGTTTTTCTTTAAAAACTAATAACAATTCATTCTCACTTTCGTGATATTCATATATGTCAAAATGAGAGAATTTTTTATATTCATATTCTATTTCATTATTTCCAATGATTAATTCTTTGTCTGTTAATTGAAATCTATATGTTTCAGGATGTTGTTCCGAAAGAAAAAGAATCATTCCCGTTGCCAAAATAACAAATATTCCAAAAAGAAGATTTTTTTGCCAAATAGAAAATCCTAATAACAAAATCATTATTCCCAAAACAACATAATAAAAATAATCTGATCTATCTACTTCGTCTTTATGTTTTATCTCCCATTCAATAATAGGGGAATTATCTTTTTTGTCTTCGTTCATATTTTTATAAATTATATCACAAACTAGATGTTTTTTAATGTTTTTGTTCCAAGAATTTCTAGTCCTCTTTCTAATACTGAGCAAATATTTTTTATTAATACCAAACGGGCATTTTTTCTTTCACGATTTTCGTCTTTTAGAATCTGATTTTTTTCATACCAAGTATTAGTTAAATCTGCTAATTCAAAGAGATAATCTGTTAAATAATTTGAAGTGTTGTCCTTGGCTGACTTTATCAGGATTTCTTCAAAAGAAAATATTTTTTTTATAATTAAGGCGTCTAAATCTTCCAAAAGATTGAAATTCCCAACGCCAATTTTCTTTGTTTTTTTTAAAATATTAGAAATTCTAGCGTAGGCGTAGTTTATATAAGGATGACTATTACCCTTCATTGCCAATGCTTTTTTGGAATCATAAATTATATCCGAATCCCTATAATCTTTGAGAAGATTATATTTTAATGATCCAATTCCAATCGCTTGAGCAATTTTTTCTTTTTCTTTTTTAGAAACATCGGTTCTTTTTTGATCAACGATATCATAAGCCGAAGATATAATCTCATCTATCAGACTTTGGGCTGTAATTATTTTACCTTCGCGAGTAGCTAATTTTTTACCGTCTTCTCCCAATATCCATCCAAAAGAAATATGTTTAGTTTTTGTTTTTTTATTTATTTTTAATATCTCCGCTACTGCAAAAAACTGTTTAAAATGCATTATTTGTTGGTTACCAACTACATATAATATTTCTATTGGTTTATATTTCTTTATTCTGTGCACCAAACTTACTAAGTCTCTAGTCATATACAAAGTTGCCCCATCTCCTTTTTGTAAAAGTGCTGGAGGAAGTTTTTGATTGTCTAACATTACTACATAAGCCCCATCACTCATTACAGCGGTTTTTGTCTTTTTTTGATTATTTATAAAAGGAATTAGATCTTTTTCATAAAAACTCTCTCCTTTAATAACATCAAATTCCACTCCCAAAAGTTTGTAAGTTTTTTCAAATTCTTTTAAAGATAATTTTACAAACCATTGCCAAAGTTTTTTATTTTCCTTATCTCCTTTTTCTAGTTTAACAAATTCTTGTTTTGCTTCTTCGTGCAGAGTTTCATTTTCCTTGGCCTCTTTATTAAATCTAACATATAAATCTAAAAGTGTTTCTATTGGCTTTTGGTCTATCTCTTTTTTACTTCCCCATTTTTTATAGGCGCAGATAATCATTCCAAATTGTGTCCCCCAATCTCCAATATGGTTCCATCTAATCACTTTATATCCTAATTCTTTATAAAGTCGTGCCAAAAAATCTCCAACTATTGTTGCTCTTAGATGTCCAATATGCATCGGTTTAGCAATATTAGGGGATGAATATTCTACTATAATTTTTTTATTTTTTCCGATATTTATTTTTTTTATTTTTCCTCCAGAGGTTTTTTTAAATTCATCAAAATAAATATTTTTATCTAGAAAAAAATTAACAAATCCATTTCCCGCTACCTCAATTTTTTTTATGTATTTAGATTTATTCTTTTCAATTTCCGATTTTATTTCTTGGGCTACTTCTATTGGATTTTTTTTGAGTGTTTTTGCTAAAGAAAAAGCCAC
>JAVHOK010000062.1:5107-6880 GCA_036170035.1 Minisyncoccota bacterium | reverse complement strand
AATGAAAAGAATGAGATCCTTCGTCGCTTCGCTCCTCAGGATGACAGAAAGGTAAGATTTCCCTGCCTGTCGACAGACAGGGCAGACAGACAATTACTAATAGAGAATAATAATAAAATATGTTAAATATAATTGGAAACAGATTTAAATTTATTACCGTTTCGGTGATATTGGTCGTTGTGAGTCTTGTATTAATAATTTCTTTTGGTTTTAGATTGGGAATTGATTTTACAGGAGGAGCTTTGTGGCAGATTAAGTTTGAAAATCAGAATGTCTCTGATATTGATGTAAAGAATTTCTTAAATAATGACCAGAAATTGGAAAGCTATGTCTATAAAGAATTATCTTCTAATTCTATTATTATTAAACTTCCAGTTGTTAGTGAGGAAAGTCATCAGCAATATTTAGGGTTATTAAAAAATAAATTTGGTAATTTGACTGAATTAAAATTTGAATCAATTGGTCCTTCGGTGGGGGATCAGATGAAAACCAGATCAATTTGGGCGATTATTTTGGTTCTCATCGGTATATCAAGTTTTATAGCAATTTCTTTTAGAAAAATATCTTACCCAGTTAAATCTTGGAAATATGGCATCTCAACTTTGATGGCTTTGTTTCATGATGTGATGGTGCCATTAGGAGTAATTGTGGCTATGGGTTATTTTGGAGGTGTTGAAATGGATGCTAATTTTATTGTAGCGTTGTTAGTGATTATGGGATTTTCTGTACACGATACAATTGTTGTTTTTGATAGAATCAGAGAAAATTTGTTATCTAAAAAATCATCTAATTTTAATCAAGTAGTTAATGATAGCGTTAATCAAACAATGGTTAGATCTATTAATACATCTTTGACTTTAGTTTTGGTTTTAGTGTCTTTAATATTTTTTGGGCCAACAACTTTAAGAAACTTTAATATTGTTCTTTTAATTGGAGTTGTGGCTGGAACCTATTCCTCAATCTTCATTGCTAGCCCAATCTTGACAATCTGGCATAAATCTAGTAATGTTAAGTAAAGACGGTTTGACTAAGATAATAAATATTTTAATTACGACTTTATTAACTTAAAGTTTAGGGCTAAAAAGGCATGCTTAAACAAATACTTAATGGATTAATAGAGACGCTAGCTGGAAGACAAAAAGAAATTATTGTTCAAAGGTTTGGTGTTCTTAATGCAAAACCAAAAACATTGGCTGCTTTGGGTTTTAAGTATGATATTACAAGAGAGCGTGTTAGGCAGATAGAATCAACTGCTCTCAAAGGACTTATAAAATATGCCGAAGCAGATACTAACTTAAAAAATATTTATGCTAAGTGTGTTGATCACATAAAGAAATTAGGAGGAGTTAGAAGGGCGGACTATTTAGTAGAGGATTTGAAACTTGTTCTTAGAGATCCAGGAGTTTCTTATTCTTATGTTAAGTTTCTTTTTTCCATATTTGGTACTCCGATTTTATTTTCTGAAAACAAAGATTTTTATTCTTTCTGGTATTTGGATATTGAACAGGTAAAAGAAAGTAAAAAATTCATTTTAAAAATATCTCAAGTGATGAAGAATAAGAAAGAAGCATTAATTGATAAAAAACAATTTGATCAAATTTTTGCTCAAACAGCTAAAACAAGCAATGTGCAGGATTTTATTGCTTTAAATTTTATCTTAAATTCAAAAAATTTTTCTGTTAATCCATTTGGAGATTTTGGTCTTATAGAATGGCCAGAAATAAATCCAAAAACCGTTAGAGATAAGTCTTATTTAATTTTAAAGAAAGTTCA
>JAVHOK010000062.1:0-5007 GCA_036170035.1 Minisyncoccota bacterium | reverse complement strand
AATCAAAAAAGCATTACTTAAGGTGGTGTTTTTTTGTTGGAAAAAACAAATATTTTGATGTATTATAAATAAATGGATTCTCTAAATGCTATTTCTGTAAGTTTTAATAATACGGTTATTTTGGCGATTTGGTTCGTGGTGCCAATTTTTCTTTTTGCAATATATTTTCAATTTAGATTAATATATAAGAGAATAACCTTTCTTAATAAAACAGAATGGGTGATTTTAAGAATTAAGCCACCAAAGGATATTATTAAAACTCCAAAGTCGATGGAACAAGTGTTTGTTTCTTTATATGGTATGGGTCCTCCTTCGGTTAACTGGTTAGAAAAACACTTAGAGGGAAAAGTAAAATTATGGGTTTCTTTTGAAATAATGGCTCATGCGGGAGGAATAGAATTTTTTATTAGATGCCCAAAGGGTAACAAAAATTTGGTAGAGTCGGCAATTTATTCTCAATATCCAGAATCTGAAATATCTGAAACACAAGATTATGTTTTGCAATTTCCAAGAGTTATGCCTAATGATATCTATGACTTATGGGGAACGGGACTTGTTCTTGCTGAAGATGACGGGTATCCAATTAGAACTTATGGTGAATTTGAAGAGATAAAAGAAGAAAAAAGGACCGATCCTTTGGCGCCGTTAATTGAAGCGCTTTCAAAATTGAGCGGAGATCAAACAGCTTGGGTGCATTTGATGATAAGTCCAGCGGGATCTAGTTTGAAGAAAAAAGGAGATGATTTGATAAAAAAGATTATTGATGAAAAAACTGGAAAAGATGAAACGAGTAAACAATTTGGGACTTTTCGTTTGACTATGTCTGACAATGATGTAATTAAGGCTATAAATAATAAGTGTAATAAATCGGCGTTTGAATTTTGCTTGAGGTTTTTATATATAGACAAAAAGGAGACATTTAGTGCTTTAAATCATTCGGCGATTTTGGGGTCATTTCAACAATTTAATACACAAAATCTTAATTCTTTTAAACCAGATGGGAAATATAAAACAGGATATGGGCATTGGATTGGAAGAATTTTTCCTTGGTATAAAAAATACCAGATTTTGAAGAAAAAAAGAATTTTATTTGATGTTCTTGTAAAAAGGAAATTTGGATACACGGGAAGATTGGGAGAGGAAGAAATTCAGATGATGAGCGCAGAAGAGTTGGCAACCGTTTTTCATTTTCCATCTGTTGTGGTCAAAGTGCCTAAACTTCAGCCAATTTATTCTAGAAAGGGCGAAGCGCCAACTAATTTACCATTAGAATAATAATTTAAAATTTTATGTCTGACATTTTATACATAGGAGAAACTAGTTTTAGAAACGAAGAGAAAAAATTCGGGATTAAAGCTGATGATAGAAGAAGGCATATTTATGTTTTGGGAAAATCAGGGACAGGAAAAACAACACTTTTGTCTAATATGATTATGGCGGATATTTTAGCTGGACGAGGAGTTTGCGTGGTTGATCCACATGGTGAGTTTGTTGAAACGGCTTTAAAGGCAGTTCCAGAAGAAAGAATTAACGATGTTATTTATTTTGATCCAGCAGATATAAATTATCCAGTAGCATTTAATCCTTTAGAAAGAGTAAGTTTTGAAATGCGTCATTTGGTGGCTTCGGGGTTGATGTCTGTTTTTAAGAAAATTTGGCCAGATGTGTGGTCTTCTAGAATGGAATATATTTTAAACAATACACTTTTAGCACTTTTGGAATATCCAAATTCTACATTACTTTCCATTATGAAGATGTTCTCGGATAAAGGTTATCGTCAGAAAATTGTCGGAAGTCTTCAGGATCCAGTAGTAAGATCTTTTTGGGTGGATGAATATTCAAAATATTCACAGAAATTTGAGACAGAAGCCGTAGCGGCAATTCAAAATAAAATTGGACAGTTTGTTTCTAATCCACTAATTAGAAATATTATTGGACAAACAAAATCGTCTTTTGATGCTAGAAAAGTTATGGACGATAAAAAAATCCTAATTATTAATTTGTCTAAAGGAAAAATAGGAGAGGGGAATTCGGCATTGTTGGGAGCGATGATGATTACAAAAATACAGTTGGCAGCCATGTCGCGTGCAGATATTCCAGAAAAAGAAAGAAATGATTTTTATCTTTATGTTGATGAATTTCAAAATTTTGCGACAGAATCTTTTGCAACGATTCTATCTGAGGCGAGAAAATATAGATTGGCATTAATTATGGCTCATCAATATATTGAACAGTTGGATGAAAAAGTAACGGCGGCAGTTTTTGGAAATGTGGGAACAACGATTGTTTTTAGGGTAGGTGCAACAGATGCAGAGTTTTTAGAAAAAGAATTTTCTCCAGATTTTTTGGCGAATGATTTTGTTAATCTTCCGAATTTCCAATTTTATGTTCGCTTGATGATTGATGGTGTAACATCCAAACCATTTTCTGCTAGGGGTCTTGGACCACCAGTTTTGAGTGAAACTTCCAATATTGAAACAATTTTAAAAATTTCTAGAGAAAAATATGCTTTAGCAAAAGAAATTGTTGAAGAAAAAATAGCATCTGAATATTCATCTTCTTATAAAGTAGTAGATAATATGGTAGGGAGAAGAGATGAGAGATCTTTAGATGAGGCGCTCAAAGGTTCTTCAAAAAAAGAAGATGATATGAAAAGGAAAAGAGACAAAGAAAAATCTGTTAACGATAGAGTGCCAGTAGATGAGCTTCAAGATATAATTAGGAAAGCGTTGGAGAAAAAAGAATAGATAAGATAATGTATAATTTTGATAGCGGATGGTTAAATTAAATGGTTTTTCTTGACGGAGAGTTTTGGGGTATGGTATAAATAAAATTCAGATTTTAAAATAAATAAAAATATGTTAGCTTACAATGAATTAAGGCCCGGCCATTTAATTGAATATGAAAAATCCGTTTATCAAGTTATGGAGGCGAATTTTTTGCGTATGCAACAAAGAAAACCGGTAATGAAAACAAAACTCAAAGATTTGATTACGGGTAAGGTGAAAGAAACAAACTTTGCTGTTTCTGATCAACTTGAAGAAGCAGAACTAGAAAGAAAAAAATGTCGTTTTTTGTATGAAAGTAAAGGGCAATATTGGTTTGATGAAGTGGGTAGTCCGAAAAATAGATTCTTTTTTACGAAAGAAGAATTGGGAACAAAGGCGGATTTTCTTAAATCAAATACTGAGGTGACGGCTGTTTTATGGAAAGAGAAAACTGTTTCTATAGATATTCCGGTTAAAATGGATTTTAAGGTTATAGAATGTCCGCCAGCAATTAAAGGAGATACGGCCTCTGGGGGATCTAAACAAGTTGTTTTAGAAACTGGAGCAAAAGTTAATGTGCCGTTTTTTATTGGAGAAGGAGATATACTTAAAGTAAATACAGAAACAGGAGATTATGTAGAGAGAGTAGAGAAGGCATAGAGTGACTAACAACCAACAACTTACGACTTACGACTAACGACCAATGACTGATGATAAAAAAATTAAAAAATATCCTAATAATGCGGATATTTTTTGTAATTGATTTTGATTTGATTTTAATATAGTGTTTTTATATGTTTTTAGAAGAGGATAAGAAGAAAAAAGTTTTTGTAGCGTTATCGGGCGGAGTAGATTCGTCTGTTTCGGCGTTGTTGTTAAAAGAAGCGACCAAACCAAAAGATTTTAGAAAAATTTTTGGCTGTTCTGCTCCAAAAGGATTTAAAGGATTTGATGTCTATACTGGTTTTATTAAAGGATATAATGTAGATGGATGTCAGGACAAAGAAGCAGAAGATGCAAGATTGGTAGCGGAAAAAATTGGAGTACCTTTTTATATTTTTGATTTTGAAAAAGAATACAAAGAAAAGGTAGTAGATTATTTATTGAATGGATATAAAAAAGGAATTACGCCTAATCCGGACGTGGTTTGTAATAGTCAGATAAAATTTGGTTTGTTTTACGATGAAGTAATGGAAATTGGAGCTGATTTTGTGGCATCTGGACACTATGTAAGTTCAAAGTTAAAAATTCAAAATCTAAAATCTATTTTTGGAGACAAAAAATTAATGATATATAAAGGGAAAGATAAAAACAAAGATCAGAGTTATTTTTTATGGCAGGTGCCTTATGATCGTTTTCAAAAAATGATTTTTCCAATTGGAAATCTAAAAAAAGAAAAAGTGAGGGAAATTGCTAAAAGAGCTGGACTTTTAACGGCGGAGAAAAAAGATTCTCAAGGAATTTGTTTTTTGGGTAAATTTAATTTTGATGATTTTTTAAAAGAAAAAATAGGAGAGAAAAAGGGAATAATTGTTGATTTAAGCGGTAAGGTGGTGGGAGAACATAGTGGAGCATGGCTTTATACAAGAGGACAGAGGCATGGATTTGTAAACACAGCTGGACGACCATTCTATGTAATCAGAAAGGATTTAGAGAAAAATGTTTTAGTCGTGGCCTACGAAGAAGATGAAAAATATATTTTGGAAAAAGAGATTAATGTTTTAAATCTGAATTTTTTGGACAATGATTTTAAAAATGATTTTAAACAAGGAAAAACAAAAAATATATACCTTAGAACTAGATATCGTCAAAAGTTGTTTAGAGCAGAAATTCAAAAGAGCGGAGATGGAGCAAGAATTGTTTTTAAGAAACCACAGAAAAATTTTTCTACTTCTGGTCAGTCGGCTGTGTTTTATACGAGATGGGGACAGATGGTGGGAGGAGGGGTGATTGACTGACAATTTGTGACTAACGACTTACAACTAATGACTAACAACGGAGAAGAAAAAAGTATAATATGTGCAGTATAGAGACAAGTTTAAAATTAAAAATCCCCGTCTACCGATAAACAGGGATTTTCTCTCATACAGCATACATTATACCCTCTATATCTTTTTCCCTTTTAACTTACTACTTTCTACTTATTTATCCTGATTTACTTGCCATGAGCGAAGTCGAATGATTGTGACTTGTGGTGATTTATGGTGAGTTTGATCGAACCGGCGTAGTTGAGCCAGTT
>JAVHOK010000061.1:24298-28758 GCA_036170035.1 Minisyncoccota bacterium | reverse complement strand
CTATTATATTTTACCATTCTCTCTATTCTTCCGGGCGCTCCTGCTTTAATTCCCCACGCTCTAGATCCACGCGCTAAATCAGCTATAAAATCATCCATAGTTTCTCCACTTCTATGGCTAACAATTATTTTCCAATTATTTTTATAAGCCTCGGCAATCACCTCCATAGTTTCTGACACGCTCCCAATTTGAGTTAATTTTATCAAAATTGCATTCCCTGATTTATTTTCAATTGCCTTTATTAATCTTACTGGGTTTGTTGTGGTTAAGTCATCTGTAATAACTAAAACCTCAGGCATTTTTTGTTCCACTCCTTGCTTATCTACATAAAATCCATTTAAATCTATGGTGATTTTAGCAAATGAATTAAAGTCTTCTTCCTCAAAAGGATCTTCAATAGAAATAATCTCATATCTAGAAATTAAACTCTCGTAATAATCTAAAATTTCTATCTTTGAATACTCTTTTTCGCCTAAAATATATTTTCCATCTTTAAAATATTGACTCCCAGCCACATCCAATCCAATTTTTAGCGGATATTTTTTCTCCAAAATTAATTCATAAATTATTTCTAACGCCTCTTCGTTGTCTTTAAAAGGACAAGAATATCCTGCTTCGTCCCCCAAAACAACATTTTCCTTACCAAATTTTTTCTCCAAAATTATTCCCAGTTTTCTATAGAATTCCTGGCCAATACTAAGTCCAATAGCATAATCATCAATCGTTGGAATAATTTGAAACTCCTGAAAATCTAATTTATTCTTTGCATGCGCGCCTCCATTAATAACATTAAATATTGGACGAGGAAAAGACTTTGGCAAATTTAATTTAAAATCATTTTCTAATATTTTTTCTATATATTGATGTAAAATCAATCCCGATTCGGTTGAAAAAGCCCTCGCAAAAGACATTGACAAAACTAAGATTAAATTTGCCCCCAAATTAGATTTGTCATCAGTCCCATCTAACTCAATTAAAAATTGATCAAACTCTTTTTGATTTAAATAATTCTTCCCTAACAACAAATTTTTAATACTAGAAAACTTTTCTAACGCTAATTGAGGTCTAATTAATTTTGCTTCGTGGATTCCAGTACTTTTACCAGCTGGCACACTAGAAACAAAACTACCTTTTTCTGTTTCAAAAATAGTTTCAAGAGTATCCTGGTCTCTAGAATCTTTTATAATTTTTAAATCAATATTTTTTATTTTCATTTTTTATAGATTCTTTTTTGAAAGCATCATCATTGTTTTGATAACAGAATCTGGATTAAGAGACATCGCCTCTATTCCCTCTCTGGCAATAAATTCAGCAAATTCAGGGTAATCGCTTGGCGCCTGTCCACAAATACCAATATATTTTCCTCTTATTTTACATCTTTTTATCACTAAAGAAATAAGTTTTTTAACCGATTCATCATTTTCGTTTGAAATAGATCTGATTCTTTCGTTCCCATCTCTATCTATTCCTAAAGTAAATTGGGTTAAGTCATTTGACCCAATACTCATTCCATCAAAAACATCTAAAAATTCATCTGCCAATATAACATTCGTTGGAATTTCACACATAACATACACCTTAATACCGGACGAACGAGAAAGACCATTTTTTTCTAACAATTCCATCACTCTCTTTCCTTCTTCAATTGTACGGCACATCGGTATCATTACTTCCACATTCGTTAATCCCATTTCCTCCCTGACTTTTTTTATCGCCTTAACCTCAAGTGAAAATGCCTCAGCAAAAGATGAGTGATAATATCTAGAAGCTCCTCTCCAACCAATCATTGGATTTTCTTCGTGTGGCTCATACAAATCTCCACCAACGAGTTGACGATATTCATTTGTTTTAAAATCAGAAAATCTTACAATCACTTTTTTGGGGAAAAACGCCGCTCCAATTTTTCCAATTCCATAAGCTAATTTATCCACATAAAACTGTTTTTTATCTGCATAACCAGCAGTTCTTTCATCTATTACATCAATAATTTTTTTAATTTCTTTTGATTTCTTGCTCTGTAACTTTAATTTTTTGTAATCAATAAGAGCGTTGGGATGGATACCTATATCCGAAGCAATAATAAATTCTTCTCTTGCTAAACCCACTCCTTCATTTGGTATAAAAGATTTTTCAAAAGCTGTATCTGGTGTACCGATATTCATTGATATTTTAACTTTTGTTTTCCCAATATCTTTTATGTTGTGCTCAACGATTTCAAATTTTAAAGCACCGTCAAAAACATATCCCTCACTACCAGTTGTATCCACTGTCAAAATCTGTCCATTTTTTATTTTTTCCGTTGCTGTCTCGCTTCCTACAATACAAGGGATCCCAAGTTCTCTTGAAACAATCGCCGCATGTGATGTTCTCCCTCCCTTATCTGTCACAATTGCAGAGGCAATTTTCATAATCGGTTCCCAATCTGGATCGGTCATATCTGTTACCAAAACTTCACCCTTTTTAAACTTGGTAATATCTTTAACATCCATAATTATATGGGCTCTACCAGTAGCAATTTGACTTCCTACAGAAGCTCCCTTAATAATCATCTTTCCTTCTTCTTTTCTCTTATATTCTTTAATCTTGCTAAAATCTTTTTGTGCCATCACCGTCTCAGGTCTAGCTTGAACAATATATAATTTATTTGTTTGTCCATCTTTTGCCCATTCTATATCCATTGGCGTCCAACAATTATGAACTTTAGAATAATGGCCTTCAATTAATTTCCCCCACTTAGCAAGTATTAAAATCTCTTTATCCGAAATAACAAATTTATGTTGATCATCCAAAGAAACCTTAACCACCTCCGTCGGCTTAGATCCCTTAGCATAAATCATCTTTCTATCTTTTTTACCAATTTTTTTACTAATAATCGGCACCAAATCTGCGTCTCTCTGCCTGCGTTCATCTGCGTCTTGTAGAAATGGCTTATACACTAAAAATTCATCTGGGATAACCTCTCCCTGAACAATCATTTCCCCAAGACCCCAAACTCCATTAATCAAAACTGTATCTTTAAATCCCGACTCTGTATCCAAAGTAAACATTACTCCTGAAACTCCGATATCAGAACGAATCATTTTTTGAATTCCAGCAGAAAGCGCCACAGAAAGATGATCAAATCCTTTATCTTGTCTATAAGAAATCGCTCTATTTGTAAATAAAGAAGCAAAACATCTTTGCACAGCATCCAAAAGCATTTTTTCTCCTCTAATATTTAAATAGGTTTCTTGCTGTCCAGCAAAAGAAGCCCCCGGAAGATCTTCTGCTGTTGCCGATGATCTAACTGCCACATCCACATTCTTAAAATACTGCTTTTCCATTTCTTTGTATCCAGCCACTATCTCCTTGGCTAAATCCTCTGGCATTTTCGCTGATTTTATTGCCTCTCTAATTAATTTTCCTCTTTTGGCTAAATCAGAGATATTTTTTGTATCTAATCCCGAAAGAGTATTTTTTATAAAATCCCCTAAAGCAACTGTCTTATTTTTTGTTTTTACCTTCCCTTCTTTTATAAAATATCTAAAAGCTGTTGCAGTTGTTATAAAACCATCGGGGACATTTACTCCCAACGGTTTTAAAGCGCTAATCATCTCTCCCAATGAAGCATTTTTCCCTCCTGCTTCGGGCACATCATTTATTCTAAGATCTGCGATTTTTTTTGTATACATATTCAATATAAAATATTATTTTCTTTAGTTATTATACATCAAATTCATTTCAAAAAAAACATAACAATAGTTATGTATTTTGTCATATATATTGCTTACTTTACGGACTTATTCCTATCTATAATTTTATCCTTTGTCTTTGTTGTGAGCTGTAGATTGTTGGTCGTTAGTTTTTTTCTCACAAATCTTCACTAATTTTTCCACTAATTCGTCAATATCTTCTTCCGTTGTCCATCTTCCCAAACTAATTCTTATTGTATTTCTACTTCTCTTTTCATTATAACCCATTGCTAATAAAACATGAGAGGGTTTCAACATTTTTTGAGAACAAGCTGATCCAGTTGAAACGGCCACTCCTTCCATATCTAATCCAATATGCAAATTTTCTTTATATGGAACAAATAAATTTAAAATATGTGGCGCGCTTTTTTCAAAACATCCATTTAATTCAACTTTACTTAATTTTTCTTTTATTTTATTAAATAAATAATTTCTTAATTCATTAATTCTTTTGCTTTCATCTTTTGTTTTTTCTGTTGCAATTTCCATTGCCCGTGCTAACCCCACTATCCCCAAAACATTTTCTGTTCCAGATCTCATTCCATTCTCTTGTCCCCCTCCTGTAATAATCGGCACAATTTTGGGATATTTTTTCCCCTCTTCTAATTTTAAACTTTGAATTTTAAACTTTGAATTTATGTATAGTCCCCCTATTCCTTTCGGTCCATAAATTTTATGCCCTGACAAAGTCATCGCGTCTACTCCGCTTTTAATTACATTTAAATCATA
>JAVHOK010000061.1:7335-24198 GCA_036170035.1 Minisyncoccota bacterium | reverse complement strand
ACCTTTTCATCTATTGGCGTTGTTCCCGCATAATCAAAATAAATATTTTTCATATATTAAAATCCTCGCGTGATTTTTTTGTCTATTTTTTTGTCGTTAGTCGTTAGTAGTAAGTTGTTAGTTAGTTTCTAACTAGAAAAGCCTTTGGTACATCAATTTTTCTTTCCAATCAAGATATACTTTTATATCTTCAGGACTATTTCTTTGTGGAACCATTAAAAATCCTTGTTTTTTTGCTAGCTCATAAACTTCTTTTGTTATTTTAACATCATTCAAACAATAAGATTTTAGTTCTTCTATTTTTCCTTGGCTATATAAATTTGTCGCCTCAAGTCCATGTCCCGTTTTTCCTGTCCCAATATTAGCTTTAGCTAATAAGTCTAATCCAATTCTTTTCCCGCTAGCTAATTCAATATCGTCTAAAATATCTATATGAGGAATTTTAAATAAATCAAAATCATAATGCTTTGCCATAACAGGCAAATCAAATCTAGTAATTGCAAATCCAACAATCATATCTGAGTTTTTTAATATTTCTCCCACCTCTTCCATTTGATGCTCATCAAAAGCCAGATACTCGTCTCTGTTATAAGAATACAATCCAACCAAAGAAATTTCCAAACTAACAAAATTATCCCTTCCTACATCTGCAAAAGTATTTTTAGTTTCTATATCAATTACAATTTGGTCTTTTTTCATATCAAAAACATATTACTTCAATAATAAAAAAATGACAACTTATTTTTTGTCATCTAAAAAAGATTTTTATCCTCAAAAAACTATGTGGTCAAAAAATAGATGTTTTTATTAAAAACATATTAATCAAACGACGATCCAAGACGCATCACATCCACACAGTTGTGAAAAATCTTCCTATTTAGATTAGCATCTCAATAATTAACTGTCAAAATATTTTATTTGACAAAAAAAATAATTAGTATATCTCAAAAATTTTTTACCATCCTACCTACCCCGCCTCTTCGTCATCCTGAGTAAATACGAAGCCTGCCTGCCCTGCCTGCCGGCAGACAGGGCAGGCGGTAGGCAGGGATCTCATTTAGATTATTCATTCGTCTGCTGACGGACTTTAGAATAACAGACACAGAACTAGATTCCTGCCTACCGGCAGGCAGGCTTCGCCACTTCGCTCCTCAGAATGATTTTCTTTTCCCTCTCTTATTCTTTACCTTCTACTTATTTACCCTGAGCGAAGTCGAGGGGTTACTTCTTCTCTCTTTTTACTTACTACTTTCTACTTTCTACTTATTACTTATTTTACTTTTTACTTATTCTCAGTTTTTACTTTTTTCCATATTCACCCTCACAATATTTTCCGTATTAGACTTTCTAATATTACACCAGAAATCATCTTTCCAAGCAGACATTCCATCAATTTTAGAAATTTTAAATCCATTCTTCTTTAATTTCATTTCCAATCTCAATAAAAATTCATCTTTATCTTTAACTTCCAAATTTATTTCTTCAATTTTAGTTGATGTGGGCATCAAAGACACAAACTCACTAAAACTATATGGCAATTTTGAAAGACAACTGATTACCTTTAGACCTGCCACTGTTCCAGAATCAGAATAATAAAAATCTTTAAAATAATAATGCCCAGATCCCTCTATTCCAATATCCGCATTTTTTTGCTTCATTATTTTCCTCAAAAAAATATGTCCCACCTTACTTAAAAAATATAATCTTTCCCCTTCATCAAAAAAACTTGGTTTTAAGATTTTAAACATAAATTCATCCACTACCGTAAAAACGGTTTTTTTGATGAAATTTTCATTAATATTTAAAAGTCTCCAAACAAATTCAGATCTAACTCTTTCCCCCTTGTTATCTAAGATTACAACTCTATCGCCATCTCCATCAAAAACTAGTCCAATATCTGCTCCTATTTTTATTATTTCTTTTTTTATTTGCTGTGTAGCTATTTTCAAAACAGGATTTGGACCATGCGCTTTGAAGTTCCCATCTGGATTATCATTGATTAATACGACATCTACGCCTTTTTTAACTAATTTATTTTTTAAAACTTTCCAAATCGGACCCGTTGCACCATTAGAACAATCAACCACTAATTTTATTTTTTTATTTACATCAACAAATTTAATTAAAAAATTAGAATACTCTTTATGATATTCAGTATTTTTAAAATAACTCACATTACTTTTAAAATTAACAAAATTTATGTCAATTTCTTTATAAAAATTTTTAATCCCTTCTCCACTAACACCAAGACCATTTTTATCAAAAACTTTTATGCCATTGTATTCTTTTGGATTATGCGAGGCAGTTATCATTACCGCTCCATCAGCTTTTGTTTCATTTAAAAAATAAGTGATCATCGGAGAAGAGCAAAATCTTAGATCAAAAATTTTTATTTTCTGCTCCAAAAACACCTTTTTTATTATTTCATAAAAAATAGGCGAACTGTTTCTGCAATCATAACCCAAAATTAGATTGCTTCCTTCTCCAAACATTTTTACCAAAGCAAGGGCAATTTTATAAACCACTCCTTCGTTTATCTCATTTGGATATTTCCCTCTAATATCATACAGTCTAAATATTGGTTCCTTCATCATTTAAACATTATACCAAAGAAAATAAAAAACTTAACATTGCAACTTTTGTCAATTTGCGTTTTAATATATATAGAAGTTATTACTTCCTACAAATTATATGTCAAGAAGAAACAAGCATCACAACAAAGATCAATTTAAAAAAGAATATCAAGCTACAAAAAAATTATCGTCCGAGACAATGCACACGATTTGGGCTTTAGTTTTTATCGCCATTGCTCTTATTTTGACCCTAGCTGGATTTCATAAGGCTGGAACCGCCGGAAATTTTATATTTGATTTTTTTTATTACATCTTTGGTTGGGGATATGCTCTTATTCCGATCACTTTTCTCGCTGTTAGCTTTGAGCTTCTTAGACACAAGGAGGAACCTCGCATCTATGGACCAGCTCTTTGGGGAGCAATTCTATTTCTATTTTCTACACATGGCGACATAGACATTCTTTGGCCAAAAGATGGTGGCCTTTTTGGGATTCTTGCTGGATATCCTAAAACCTGGTTTGGAAATACGGCTTGGGGAGTCATTCTTTCTGTTTGCGCTATTATAGGAATAGTAATGATTTTTGATAAACCAATTACTATTAGAAAACCAAAAGATAAAAATCTTCCTAAAAATCCGATCAGTTCCAAAGCTGAAGAAAGTATTTCCAAAGCCGAGGCCATAGAAAAACAAAATAGCAAAACAAAATCAGACAAAGATACCGAATCTACGAAAGAAGAAAAAACAAAATTAAATATTTTCTCTAATAAAAAAGATATTCCCGAAGCTCATGGCGTTATTAAAAAATTCTCCGACTACAAAGCCCCTCCAATTGAACTCTTAAAAACTTCTATCGAAAAACCAAGCGCTGGAGATCTTCGTGCTAACGCCAATATTATTCAAAGGACACTTGAAAGTTTTGGCATTCCGGTTGAAATGGGAGAAATAAATATCGGACCAAAAGTCACTCGTTACACTCTCCGTCCTGCCGAAGGTATTAAACTTTCTAGAATCACCGCTTTAAACCCAGACCTAGCTCTAGCTTTATCAGCTCATCCAATTAGAATTGAAGCTCCAATTCCGGGTAAACCTTATGTTGGTATTGAAGTTCCAAATAAAACTGCCGCTATTGTTCGTCTAGGTAATTTAATTTCCTATCCTGAGTTTGCTCAATCAGGTATGCTTGGTTTTTGTCTTGGAAGAGATGTCACAGGAGAACCAATTTTCGCCAATTTAGAAAAAATGCCTCATCTGCTTATTGCTGGTGCCACTGGATCAGGAAAATCAATTACCCTCCACGCCGTTTTAACCTCTCTTCTTTTTAAAAACTCTCCAAAAACTCTTAAGCTTATTTTAATTGACCCAAAAAGAGTTGAGATGTCCGCTTACAATGGAATACCCCATCTAATTGCTCCTGTTGTTATTCAAGGCAAGAAAGCTCTTAGCGTTTTTAAATGGGCTCTTAACGAAATGGACAAAAGATATGAACTTCTTCTTAAAGCTGGGGCTAGAGATGTTCAAAGTTATAATAAAAAAAATACCGAAGATCCTATACCTTTTATTGTTATTGTAGTTGATGAAATGGCTGATCTTATGTCTAATTATGGAAGAGATATCGAAAATGCCATTGTTCGCTTAGCTCAAATGGCTCGTGCCACTGGCATACACCTTATTCTTTCCACTCAAAGACCATCTGTGGAAGTTATCACTGGTCTTATTAAAGCCAATATCACTTCTCGTGTTGCTCTTCAAGTTGCTAGTCAGATTGATTCAAGAACTATTTTAGATACCTCAGGCGCAGAAAAACTTTTAGGTGGTGGGGATCTTCTCTTTATATCAGCCGAGCTCTCTAAACCAAGACGTATTCAAGGCGCATATATAAGCGAAGAAGAAATTAAAAAAGTTACTGATTTCATAAAAGAAAATAATGCTGACTGGATAGAAACAAGCGAAGAAGAATTATCTTTTACTCAAACAAATTCAGAAGAAGAACAATCATCAAGAAATTCTTCCAAGGATGTATTTGAAGAATTCGGAGAAAATGATGACGATGATGATATGCTTCAAGAAGCTATCGAGGTTGTTAAAGAAGCTCAAAAGGCCTCCGCTTCTCTTCTTCAAAGAAGACTTAAAGTTGGTTATGCTCGTGCTGCTCGTCTTCTAGATATAATGGAAGAAAAAAATCTTATAGGCCCGGGGGATGGCGCCAAAGCTAGAGAAGTTTATATTATAAAAGATGACCAACCCACGGAAATAGAATAGATTTATTATAAAACTGCCATAATTATGTTTATGGCAGTTTTTAAATTAATGACTTGAAAAAAAGCCTCTTAAGATATAGTATGTCTTAAGATATATGTGCCACTGACTCCATTTAACTTTTTTGGCTCATTATTACTTTTTACTTAATACTATTCTTTTATGGAAATAAAAAACTTTAAAGAAACATTAAAAGAGGCCATGAGAGAAAAGGGCATCTCTATCCAAAAATTATCTGATCTTACAGAAATATCCCCAAAATACCTCAGAGCTCTCATAGAGAATGACATTGCCAATCTACCCTCCACTCCCTATATTAAAGGTTATATTAATACTATCGCCGAAATACTAGAAATAGATTCTCGTGTTCTTTGGGATGATTATAATAGACTATCTGAATCAAAAACATCTGGAGAAAAAGATATTTTACCAGGTAACAGATTCGCTCAAAAATCATTAAACAAAAAAGGATTATTTGTAGGAATAATCATTCTTCTTCTTATTGCTTTCATTGCTCCCAAAATCTCTGATTTTTTTGGTAAACCATCTTTAGAAATACTTGCCCCATCTCAAGATAAATTAAATGTTAGTAATCCAAATTTTACTCTCAAGGGGAAAATAGGTAATCCTCAAGATAAAGTTACTATCAATTCCGCTGAGGTTGTTGTCTTGCCAGATGGGTCATTTGAACAAAATGTTGCCCTAGAAGAAGGCCCTCAAAACACTTTTGAATTTAAAGTCAAAAGATTTTTAGGAAGAGAAACTACCAACAGCAGAACAATTATATATAAATCTCCCGCTACACAAAAAGAGGAAAATAATAATAATGAAAAACAATCATCAACCTCTACGAAAGAAATTTCCACATCTACCCCAACTAATTAATGTAAAATAAAAAATAATCCGCCAATTAACGGGCTATTTTTTATTTAACATCATACATATTCTTCGCAACTTTCTTTGCTGTAAGTTGTTAGTTGTTAGTTAATCGTGTATAATTTCCCTATATTAAACATAATAAAAAACATGATAAAGGAAAAAACAAAAGGAAAAGATCAAGATAAAAAAGAGGATCAAAAAGACTTAGAAAATCTATTAGAAGCCCTTCAAAGTAAGTTTGGAGAAGGATCAATTATGAAATTAGACGATCGAAGAGCCACAATGAAAGTAGAAACAGTTTCCACTGGATCATTTTCATTGGATCTTGCCCTTGGTGTTGGCGGAATGCCCAAAGGAAGAATAGTAGAAATATATGGACCAGAAATGTCAGGAAAAACTACTCTTGCTCTTTCTATGATAGCTCAATCACAAAAAAATGGCGGGCGATGCGCTTTTATTGACGCCGAACATGCCTTAGATCCAGACTATGCCAAAAGAATCGGAGTTAAAACATCTGAGTTACTCATCTCTCAGCCAGACAGCGGAGAAGAGGCTCTTCAGATTTTAGAAAATTTAGTTAACTCAGGACTTATAGAAATTGCCGTTGTTGATTCCGTTGCCGCCCTTACTCCTCGCGCAGAAATAGAAGGAGAAATTGGAGATCAACACATTGGACTTCAGGCTCGTTTAATGTCTCAGGCCTTAAGAAAACTTACATCCATAGCATCAAAACATAACACTATTATTATATTTATTAACCAACTTCGTGCTCAAATTGGAGGCATGACTTGGGGAAATCCTGAAATTACCCCCGGAGGAAAAGCTCTTAAATTTTATGCTTCTATTCGTATAGATATTCGTCGTATCGCACAAATTAAAAAAGGAGAAGAAGTTATAGGCAACAGAACTAAAGCCAAGGTTGTTAAAAATAAAGTTGCTTCACCATTTAAAGTTGCAGAATTTGATATTCTTTATGGTCAAGGGATTGCTTATGAAAACGACATTATTAATACCGGACTTAAACTTGGAGTTCTAACTAAAAGCGGAAACACAATTTCATTTGAAGGGGAGAAACTTGGTGTCGGAATAGAAGCCACTTCCACTAAACTCAAAGAAGATAAAAAAATAATGAAAGAAATAGAAAAAAGAGTCACTACTGCTTCCCAAAAAAAAGAATAAAGTAATTTAATAATCCCAAAAATAATCCACTTTCTAGTGGATTATTTTTATTTTGTTTATATTGTTCACACTTTTCATGGCTTATGGCAATCTTAATTGAGCCGATAAAATCAAATAGCGACTAATTTATAAAAAATCACAATTTTTTGTCATCCTGCCTGCCCGCCTAAATGATATTATTTATTTGGGTGGGAGCGAAACGAAATCTGCCTACCGGTAGGCATCTCATTTTATTTGTCGGATTCTTCGTCCTCTAGCCAACGGACTCAGAATGACCGACGCTAACCAGATTCTTCATCCTGTCCCCTCTGTCATTCTGAACGAAGTGAAGAATCCCATTCAATGAATTAGATTCCTGCCTGCCGGCAGGCAGGCTTCGTCCGTCTGCTGACAGACTCAGAATGACTTTGTTGTAAGTTGTTGGTTGTTTGTTGTCAGTCTTTACTTTCTACTCTCTACTTATTACTTCTTTTATATATTCCCTAATGCTCTGATAGTCTTCAAATCCAGCGCTTGGAACTAAAACCGAAACATAAGTTGTTGTTGCTTGAGAAACCAATGGTAAACTAGAAGTTTTTAATAATTTAGTCGAAAAATCAAAAACTATACTTTTTAATTTTATATTTTCAAAATCAACTCCAAATAAATAAGACGCCAAATCAACATAACTTAACTCAGCCGTCTCTAATAAATTACCATCTATAATATATTTTTTTATTAAAGATAGTTTTTTATCTTTATCCAAAGATTTAAATTTACTAAATAAATTTTGTAGAATAGAATACTGATTATGCTCTCTAAAAAAATCTCCAGATGGATTATATCTATTTCTCACTAGCCAAATCGTGTCTTCTCCATTTAAATGGTGAGTACCAACGCCAAGAGTATAACCACTTACCCAATCAACTGCCGACTCTTTCAGAGTCACATCAACTCCTCCCATGTCATCCACCGCCGATTCTAAAGTTTTTAGGTCAATAATTATATATCCGGTAGGTTTTATACCAGTAATTTCTTCTATTTTAGAGAGTCCCGCCTCAATTCTCTTTCTATAAATTATCTCATTTATTTTATATTGTTGACCATTATCATCGATCCATAAATCTCTTGGAATTGATATCAAAAAAACTTTTTTTTGATCAGGATTAAAATGAACCAACATCATAGCATCTGCCAATTCAGAGCCATGATATGTTTGATCATTTGATATTCCCGGCTTTCCAATCACTAAAATATTCATCTCTTTAGATGAAAATGTTTCTTTAAAAAAATCTATTATCCCCTTTAGTCCATCACTTGTTTCATTAGTCTTTTCCCAAGAAACATTTTTCCCTGGTAAATTTATAATTAACATATACAAGATAAAACCCAAAGAGGCTAGTCCAATTATTCCATAAATAATCCAAGAGGTTTTTTTCATTTTTTTGATAAATTATTCCTCATTTAATTTAAAAAAATTTTTAAACAAAGAAGCAATCAACACTGGTCCCGTTCCACCTGGAGTAGGCGTATATGCAATATTTTTATTGTCTTCTTTGAAAACCTCAAAATCTCCAGTCATCTTATTTGTTTTTTCACTTATTCCATATCCAAAATCTATGACAATCGCATCTTCTTTCAACATAGAACTTTTAATTAACCCCGCTTGACCCGTCCCACAAACAACTAAGTCTGCTTCTTTTAAAAGCTTAAAATCACTTCCTTTATCCAAAGCCAAAGCCTCTGAAATATCCCCTAAAAACCAATTGGTCACCGGTCTTCCTATTAAAAATCCCTGCCCCACCACTACCACTCTTCTTAAGTTTTCTTTTTTTATATCAAGCTTATTTAATATCTGTTTAACTACTTCCACTGACGGAGGCAAAACTTTTGATCTACCATCATAAAACGCTCCAATCATTCTCTCGCTCATCACCTCTATGTCTTTTTGAAATGGAATAACATTTAAAATATAATTTGCATTAATATGAGATGGCAATGGAAGTTGAATAATTACGCCTCCACATTTTTTTGCGCTAACAATTTTTCTTATATAATCTCTTAATTTATCGTTATTTAAATTAGCATCCGGTCTATATATTCTAAAATCCACCCCAATTTCTTTAGCTATTTTCTCTTTTTGTTTAACAAAACTTATAGAAGACGGATCATTTCCAACCAAAAACACCGCCAGAAATTTCTTCGACACATCTTTTTTCTTTAATTCAGCCACTATTTGAGTAGCTATTTCTTTTCCGTTTATCTTATCCATTTTAACTTATTTATACTAAACCAATATCAAACTAAGTTCAAATCAATTGACCTAAAAAATATTTTACAATAAAAAAATCAAACAAATTTTTTAGTGAGTTTCAAAATCTCTTGCTTCACAAATTTATCTTTCCTCTTATCTAAAATCGCAATTTTTATCATCTCGGCAATTTTTATCATCTCTTTTTCTTTCATTCCTCTAGCCGTTACTGCATAAGTTCCAATTCTTATTGCCGAAGGTCTTAACGGCGATTCATCTCCATAAATTGTGTTTCTATTGGCTAAAATATTTAATTTTTCTAGAATTTTTTCTGCTTCTTTTCCATTTAATCCCAACTTTCTCACATTTACCAAAAACATATGACTCTCTGTATACCCCCCCACAATTTCAAATCCCTTTTTCTTCATCTCCACGCATAAGATTTTTGAATTTTTTAAAACCTGTTTATAATATTTCTTTGCTTCTGGTTTTGATGCT
Organism: Minisyncoccota bacterium; assembly: GCA_036170035.1. Taxonomy (GTDB): domain Bacteria; phylum Patescibacteriota; class Minisyncoccia; order UBA6257; family JAGOQP01; genus JAVHOK01. Next base: position 14,582 of record JAVHOK010000061.1, on the reverse strand, counting down.
AACCAAAAACCATGTGCCATCGCTCCAATCGTATTATTATGTGGACCACCTTGTAATCCAGGAAACACCGACTTGTCCAATAAAATCGCCAAATCTTTATTTTGTTCTTCAGCTAGTTGTGATTTTTTGTTTACATAAATTACAGCTCCTCTTGGCCCAAACAAAGATTTATGCGTCGTGCTCATTACAAAATCAGAAAAACCGAAAGGCGAAGGATAAACTCCTCCAGCAATTAAACCTGCATAATGAGAAATATCTGCCAAATGCCATGCTCCAATTCCTTTAGCTATTTTACTTATTCTTTCAAAATCAATTTTTTTAGCAAAGGCTGAAGCTCCCGAAACAATCATCTTTGGTTTCATTTTTTTAGCTATTTTTTCAAATTCTTTATAGTCAATGTCATAATCTTTATCTACTCCATAGTGATAAACCTCAAATAATTTTCCAGTTGCGCTAACTTTTGATCCATGGGAAAGGTGGCCTCCGGCTGTTAAATCCATACTTAAAATCTTGTCCCCACTATTTAAAACTGAAAAATAAATTGCCATATTAGCAATTGCTCCAGAATATGCCTGAACATTTACTCCCCAATCTTCCTCTTTTAAACCAAAAACATCTCTTGCTCTTTTTTGAGCCAAAACCTCTATCTTATCGTAATTCTCATTTCCAGGGTAATACCTTTTTTCTGGATAACCTTCGGAATATTTATTAGTCAAAACGGATCCAAGTAAATTCATTACCCCTTTTGGAGCATAATTTTCTGAAGCAATTAAATCCAGACATCCTTTCTGTCTTTTTTCCTCTTTCTTTAATATTTTTAATATCTCTTTATCTTTTTTATTTAATTTATCAAACATTTGATAATAATAGTAAATATACTCAATTTATACAACTTATTTATTTTTTACATTGTTCTACTTTTTCTTTTTGTCATTCTGCCTGTCTGTCCGTAGCCCAGCCTCACTTTTTAGATAAAAAGTGAGGCTGGGCAAAGGCGGGAACAAAGCAAAGAATCTAAAAAATAGTTGCCTTGCCTTTACTTGTAATTTTCAAAAATAATGTTATAAATTAATCATATTTATTCCAAATTGTATTTTTTATCCTTATTTGTTAATTTTTAATTTTAAACTTTGAAATTATATCATGGTTATTCTTCTTCAAAATATCAGAAGCACCTATAATGTTGGATCTATCTTTAGAACTTCCGACGCCGTTGGTATAGAAAAAATATATCTTTGTGGTATTACTCCTGATCCCATTGATAAATTTGGCCGTCCTCAAAAAGAAATACAAAAAGTTTCCCTCGGAGCGTGCGATTTTGTTCCATGGAAACATATAAAATCTATCTCTCACTTTATTAATAAGCTTAAAAAAGAAAATTATAAAATTATCGCCCTAGAGCAATCTCCCCACTCCATTTCTTATAACAAAATAAAAATGCCCTCAAAATCAAAAACAGCCCTAATTCTTGGCACCGAGGTTGATGGTCTTCCAAAAAACATTTTAGAAAAATCTGACATCATTGCCGAAATACCAATGCACGGTAAAAAAGAATCTCTCAATGTCTCTGTTGCTTTTGGAATTATTGCCTATTCTTTAATTGGACAAAAAGAGTAGAATCTTCTATTCTTCAAAAAGTTCCTTAAAAACCTAAGGAGGCAATGTGCCAAATTGGATATCCACGCTCATAGAAATTATATTAGGGCCAATTATTCTACTTATAGTTCTCCCTGTTATTCCTACTATCTGGATTTTGTTTGTTTATCCAATTTTTTCATATCGTCTCAATCACACCAAGTTTCATTTTTCATTTGGAATAAAGTTTTTGATTTTTTATTTCATTTCTGTTTTATTTTGTCTTCCCATTTTATCAATAATCAAAAACACAATTGAGCATCCAAATATTCTTTTTCCACTCTTTAAATCAACTGGATTCCAAATTCTCATCGCTTACTCATTGATTACCTCCTTATTTCACAAGCAACTTATTAAATTCTCAAATTCATCTTTTCTTTTACCAATCAAAAAATGGACACTCAACACTCTCTACGCTATCGCACTCAAACTGAAATTTGTTAAAACAAATAACCAGTCATAAAATCCCCCACATCTTCGGGGGATTACTTTTTCTCGTACAATTATAAACAAAGCCATCACTTTGTTTATAATTTATCCTCACTTATTTTTTACTTATTACTCACTACTTTTTACTTTATATCTTCCCTCCAATCTCGTTCTTTACTTTTCCACTTTCATTGAACATATTAATATTTTCAATATCTGCATCTAATATTCTCATCACCGCCTCTTTTGAATTAAAAGCATTGTGGGGAGTAATTATTACATTCGGCATATCCATAAGGATATGATTGTAAAGCATAGTTTCCATATTTGTAGCCTCGGCATTCTTTTCAAATTTTAACCAATAGCCCATCTCATCTTTTAATACATCCTCTTCTTCTAAAACATCTAATCCCGCCCCAGCTAATATCCCATTTTTCAAAGCCATAACTAAAGCTTCAGTTTCAATTAATGGACCTCGAGCTGTATTAATTAAATATGCTCCTTTTTTTATTTTATTGATATTATCTTTGTTTATAATATGATGTGTCTCTGGTGAATAAAATAAATGTAGTGAGATAAAATCAGATTGTTCCAAAATTTCGTCAATAGATCTATATTCAAATCCAAGTTCTTTAGCTAATTCATTTTTTGGAGATCTATCAAAAGCAATTACATTCATATCAAATCCCTTAGCCATTTTAATTAAATGTTGCCCAATATGACCGGCTCCAATCACTCCCAAAGTTTTTCCTTTTAAATCCACCCCCATTAACCCTTCAAAAGAAAATTTATCTTCTCTCTTGATTCTGTCTATGTTCCAATAGAGCTTTCTTGAAAGCGTTAATAACAAACCAAACGCAAATTCCGCTACTGTATTTTCTCCATAATATGGAACATATCCTAAAGCAACTCCCTTCTCTTTTGCGTAGGAGATATCAATATGATCAAAACCGGTTGATCTTGTTGTTATAAGTTTTAATTCAGAAAAATAATCAATTACATCTTTATCAACCAAAGATCCAACAAAAACCGAAATTATTTCATAATCATTTTTTGGCGGTAATTTTTCTTTACTTAATTCTTCCTCATAAAAATCAACTTTATGACCTGCTTTTTCTAATATTCCTTTTAGATAATCAACCTCCCAATCTTTTGCTTGAAATATAGCTATTTTGCTCATAAATTAAATAATTTTATTTATCCTTATTATACCCAAAAAAACACTTTATTTCTACAACTAAAAAAACCACCCTTTAAAAAAAGTATTTTGTCTATCCTCGTAATAGTTATAATTTTAAACTTTCAACTTTAAATTATCTTAAGAATCTCACGATCAACAAAGCAACAATATTAATCATTTTTATTAAAGGATTAATTGATGGTCCTGTTGTATCTTTATATGGATCGCCGACAATATCTCCTGTTGCCGCTGCTTCATAAGCCTCGGCTCTTTTTTCACCAAAATTTCCATCTTCAATATACTTTTTTGCATTGTCCCAAGCCGCACCTCCTGATGTCATAGATAAAGCCATAAACACTCCCGAAATAATTGTTCCAATTAACAATCCTCCTAAAGCCTTTGCTCCAATTCCAAATCCAACAATTAATACAATTAGTATTGGAACTAACGCAGGTACAATCATTTCTTTAATCGCCACCCTTGTAACAATCTCCACTACTTTTACATATTCTGGTTTAGTTGTCCCTTCTAATATTCCTGGTATTTCTTTAAACTGTCTCCTAATTTCATTTACAACAGATCCAACTGCTCTTCCAACTGATTTTAATGTCAACGATCCAAAAATATAAGGAATACCGGCACCCAACAAAAGTCCAATAATAATTTTATAATCACTCAAATCAAAAGATATATCAGAAACATAATTTTTTATCTCAATCACATAATTAGAAAACAAAATTATAGTCGCTAATCCTGCCGATACAATTATATAACCTTTTGTTACTGCTTTTGTTGTGTTCCCCACAGAATCCAAAGCATCAGTTATTTTTCTAACACTTTCTGGTTGATTAGACATTCGAGCAATCCCGCCAGCATTATCCACAATCGGGCCAAATGCATCAATTGACACAATAATTCCAGCTACTGACAACATTGCAACAGAGGCAATTGCCACTCCATATAATCCTCCCAAAAAATAACTCCCAGCAATTGCCAAACAAATAATTAAAATTGGTAAAACCGTTGACTCAAAACCAACCGAAAGTCCCATAATTATATTTGTTCCATGTCCAGAATTAGAAGCTTGAGCTATTGCTTTAACTGGTCTAAATCTTTTTGATGTATAATAATCAGTAATTAATACCATCAAAGCCGTTACTACAAGTCCAATTACTGCTGACCAAAATATATTAATAAATCCATTTCCTAAAAAAGATTTGGTCACAAAATAAAAACCTATCAAAGAAAATATTAATGAAGCCACAAGTCCTTTATATAAAGCTCCCATAATATTTCCTTTTTTACCAAGTTTAACAAACAATGATCCCAATATAGACGCGACAATAGACACTCCTCCTAAAACCAAAGGTAATGTTGCTGCTACATTAGTTTTTACAACTGCAATACCAATCAAAATCGCCGCCGTCAAAGTTACGGCGTATGTTTCAAAAACATCCGCTGCCATACCAGCGCAATCACCCACATTATCACCAACATTATCAGCAATAACACCTGGGTTTCTAGGATCATCCTCAAGAATACTTACTTCAGTCTTTCCAACTAAATCAGTTCCAATGTCTGCTACTTTTGTATAAATTCCTCCTCCTAAACGAGCAAAAACAGAAATCAAAGAAGCGCCAAAAGAAAGCCCAACAAGCGCACCAAAATTCTGATTAAATATAAAAAATAAAATTCCGACAGACAAAAGTCCAAAAGATGAAACCAAAAGTCCCGTTATAGATCCGGCCTTAAAAGCCAAAGACAGGGCGGAAGATAATCCTCTACTTGCAGCCACTGTTGTTTTAGCATTAGCTCTAACAGAAATTTTCATCCCCAAAAAACCAACTAAGGCCGAAAAAGATCCTCCAATTAAAAACCCAAAAGCCGTTTTCCATCCAAAACCATATTGTTCAGGAATAGAAATTATAATTATAAATAAAACCGCTCCTATAATTGCTACCGTTTTGTATTGTTTTTTGAGATAAGCTACAGAACCTTCTTTAATGGCCCTAGATACCTCAATCACCTTGACATCCTTAACTTCTTTTTTCTTCAACCACAAAGAAAGATATATTCCATATATAAGTGCTAATAAAATTGGCAAAAAAACAAAGTAATAACTGTAGTTCATATATTCTCAAGTTTATTCTCCTAAATATTTTTTTTATTTTTAATAATATCATCAACTATTCCATACTCTACTGCTTCTTGCGCTGTCATATAAAAATCTCTATCTGTATCTTTTTCTATTTTAGTCAAAGATTGTCCTGTGTGCTTTGATAAAATTTGATTTAACCTTGCCTTGATTTTAAGAATCTGTTTGGCGGTTATTTCAATTTCACTCGCTTGCCCTTCTGCTCCACCCATTACCTGATGAAGTAATATCTGAGAATTTGGCAAAGAAAATCTTTTTCCTCTCTTTCCAGATCCAAGCAAAACGGCCGCCATAGAAGCTGCCATACCGACACAAATAGTTGAGACATCAGGTTTAATGTGTTGAATTGTATCATAAATAGCCAATCCAGCTGTCACGGATCCACCTGGACTATTTATATACATCAAAATATCTTTCTTTGAATCTTCGTGATCTAATAAAAGAAGCTGAGCTATAACAGAATTAGCCACCATGTCATCTATCGGTCCCGCTAGAAAAATAATCCTTTCTTTTAAAAGACGGGAATAAATATCAAAAGCTCTTTCTCCATACTGTGTTTTTTCTATAACTGTTGGTACTAAGTTCATATTTTTATTTTGCCCTTCGTAGCCCAGTTCACTTTTTAATAGGAAGTGAGTTAGGCATAATAAGGTTATTTTTTAATAATAAAACATTTGTCGCAAACTATTCCTCTTTTGCCTCGTTGTCTTCTTGTTTAACTTCTTTAGCCTCAGGATTAACTTCACTTCTAACATCAATTTTCCACCCAGTTAATTTTGCTGCTAATCTAACATTTTGACCACCTCTACCGATTGCTAAACTAAGTTGATCCTCAGGAACCAAAACTACCGCCGTTCTTCCAAATCCCTCTTCAATAGAAACAACTTGAGCTGGGGACAACGCTGACATAATATATTTTTCTGGATCTTCTGACCATTCTATAATATCAATTCTTTCGCTCCCTAATTCGTTATTAACCGCCATGACTCTTGCTCCTCTTTGTCCAACACAAGCTCCCACGGGATCAACTCCATCCGCATTTGAAAAAACCGCTATTTTAGTTCTGCTTCCTGGTTCTCTAACTATACCTTTAATTTCTACTATCCCATCACTAATTTCCGGTACTTCTAATTGAAATAATTTTGAAACAAAATCAGAATGAGATCTTGATAAAATAAGATTCCCTCCTTTCCCCGGTTCTCCAACGCTCAATAAATAAAATTTTAATCTCTCTCCTATCCTATAATGTTCTCCGGGAATTGCTTCTGAAAAAAACATCACCCCCGAGGTTTTACCTAAATCAACATAAACATTTCCTCTTTCAATCCTCTGGACCAATCCTGTTACCAAAGTTCCAATTTTACTTTCAAATTCTTTTTTAACTGATTCTTTTTCTATTTCCCTTATTTTTTGCAAAATAACTTGTTTGGCTGTCTGAGCTGCTATTCTTCCAAAATCAGAATTTGGAGCTTCAAGATCAGAAATAATTTCATCCCCAATAAAAGTCTCTGGTTTTATTTTTTTTGCTTCTTCTAACAAGATGTGTCTATCCTCATTATACATAGGCAATAAAAATTCTCCTTCTTCTAAAACTTGCATTTCTTTGTTATTTTTTTCTATTTCAACCCCATCTTCTCCTTCGTTTTCCTTGGGAAATCTTACGGAACTTTCATCAACAACCGTTTTTACCTGAACAAATTTTGCATCACCATTTTTGGAATCCAAAACACATCTGACCACTTCCGCTTTTTTATTATATTCTTTCTTATAAGCCGAAGCTAACGATGCTTCTACCGCTTCAAAAATCTGCTTTGCATCCAAATCTTTTTCAGATGCCAATTGTTCTAT
>JAVHOK010000061.1:0-7235 GCA_036170035.1 Minisyncoccota bacterium | reverse complement strand
ATAAAGACAAATCCGCTCTCTTTCGGGCGGATTTGCAACTAAACATCTAATAAATAAATTATACACCTATCAACCACTTTGTCAAATTAAAAACTTTTCAGAGGCAATTATTTCAAATAAATAAATCGCTAATGCTGTACCTAAAATAGCTATTATGGTAAAAATTACCCCACTAATAAATCCGGACAAAGCCGAGGCAGGCGTTTTTCCAATCTTAAATTTATATTGCCTACTGTCATCTGAAACAAACTCTCTAATTATTTTATTCATAGTTTATTTTTATTAATTATTTAATCTTCTTAATGTTTTAACTAAAATATCTCCACTTGCTGATTCATTATAAATTCCCCAAACATTTATTTTATCCCCAGCTTTTATACTCTCAATACTAATCTTGTTCCATCCCTCACTAACAACTCTAGCATTTTGAGATAAAACGATAGAAGCATTTAATCCCAAAACATCAATATTTATATTTCCTTTTTCATCAATATTTTTTACTTCGGCTCCTTTTATCAAAACATCAAAAACATTCTCTTGTAATTCTTCTACCTCAATTAAAATTTTTCCTTCACTAACAGATAATTTCAAAGGTTCAAATTTTTGTGAGCCAACTAAACTAGTCCCATCACTTTTTATATTGTTTAAAATTCCTTGAATTTGATCACTGGAATTTGTTTGTGCGCCAACAAAAAGAGGAGAAAAAAACATCAAAAACATTAATACTAAATAATATTTTTTCATATTTAAAATATACCTTACTTTTAATAAGTATACCATATATCAAATAACAATAAAACATCCGACATATCATCGGATGTTTTATTGTTTCAAAAAAATAGATAATTATTTTTCTGTATTTTCTCTTAATTTTTCTAGTAAATGAGAGGCGTAATCCTTCCCTCCTAGTCCAAAAGCAATACCTCCGGCTAAAGCCACCATAGCGATAAAACCAGTAATAATTGTTTGGATAAGAGCCCCTGCCACTCCTAATTGAATAAGAGCCGCCAAAATTCCAAATACAACTACAGACCACCAAGTTACTGTTCCTAAAAATTTTGAGGAATGTAACTTTGCGGCTGTCACAGATGCTTTTACAATATTTCTCAAGAAGTTGGCAACAACCAAAGCCGCCAACATAATCAAAACTGCTACTATTATACTTGGGAAGTACATTAATACTTCATTTAAGAATGTGGAAAGACCCCATAGACCCAAAATATCGGAAATAGCCAGGACAACCACAACAACGAAAAACCAATATACTAAACCACCAACAAATTTTCCGCTATCCAATTTCATTCCCGCTCTTTCTATAATAGTTTCAAATCCAAGCTTTCTTAATAAAGCATCAATCTTGATTACTTTTACAACCTTATCAAATAAAGCTCTAAGCAATGACGCTACCAAAAGGCCGATTATTAAGATCAATAAAGCTCCAATAAAAGCTGGCAAAAAATTGATAATCGTTGCCCACGCATTTTGAAGAGAACCAACAACTATTCCACCATAAGTTTGACTTATCATATAAATTAAATTAATTATTTATTACATCATCTTAACTCTCCGCGACCTTTTTACTTATGTTCTTATTATAAACGATTTATCCCCTCAAAAAAAGAAGCTTTGTGGATAACCATTTTTTTGTTATAATGAATGGAGGATTCAATTTTAAGATTAATTAAGAAATTTATATAAAAATATGCGTCTATTAGGAAAAATAATAATTGTTTTACTTGGCAATATAGTCGGATTGTATTTATCTTCATATTTCATAAAAAATGGCTTTTATATCAGCCCAACAATAGAGGCCTATCTAAAAATCGGTCTCATTCTAACAGCTGTCCATATATTTATTCGCCCAATCCTAAAAATTGTTCTTAGCCCAATTATTTTTATTACTCTAGGATTAGGAATTATAGTTGTTAATGCTCTTATTTTATATATTATAGATTATGCTCTACCAGAACTAACAATCTCTGGACTTTATCCGCTTGTCTATGCTACTCTCATTATCGGTATTATCAGCTTCTTTGTTAATTCATCACGAAAAAGCATAGCCAAAAGTGAGTAATCCCCTCAAAAAAACATATGAAAAACATAATTTCTATATCACAATTAGTTATCTCTGTGATTATTATTGTCCTAGTTCTTCTTCAAGAAAGAGGCTCTGGAATGGGTGAATCTTTCGGCGGATCACAAAGCGGAGGATTTTCTCAACAACGCCGCGGATTAGAAAAGGCCATTTTTTATGCCACTATCATAGCTTTAGTTATTTTTGGTAGTGTATCTTTAGCAAATCTCCTTCTCTAAAAAAAGCTGTGTTAATTATTCCAAAAAACCAATAGAGTGTCCAAACTTCCGCCTCAGGCACCCGCCTATCCACCACTACAATAATCACTCAGACAAACGCGTCATAGTTTATTTAACACAATTTATAGCAAATCAAATACAGTTAAACGATATATATAATTAAACCCATCAAATAGTCACTTTATAAACTTTCTGTTTATCTCTATACCCCGCATACAATATGTCTTACACATCTTTTTTACTTTTTACATTCTACCTACTACCTTCTACTTATTTTTATGTTATCAAAATTTTATAAATCATTTACAAAAAAAGAACGCCTTCTATTCATTTCTGCTACGGTTTGTTTTATCGCATCTGGAATATTTATGCTTAGTCTTTTTATTTCAAATAAAACCATCAAGATTCCAACCAATGGAGGAACCTATACCGAAGGAATTGTTGGTCAACCACAATACATAATTCCAATTTTAGCCAAATCTGGCACTCCAGACCAAGATTTGTCAGACCTTATTTATTCTAATCTCACTAATCTTTCTCAAAGTATTAAAAGTGATAGTCAATTTAAAACTTGGACCATTCGCCTTAAAGATAATATTAAATGGCATGATGGCTCTCCCATCACAAGTGATGACATTATCTTCACTATCCATACTATTCAAAATCCAGATAGTCTTTCTCCGCTTTTTTCAGATTGGCAAAACATCATTCCTTCTCGCATAAGCGAAAGGGAATTGGAATTTAAAATATCTAGTTCATATTCTCTTTTCCCTAATCTTCTTAAAAATCTATACCCCATTCCCAAAAAAACATTTGCCGACATAGCTCCGACTAACATTAAAATGTCTATCTATAAACTAGAGCCTATTGGTAGTGGACCATATAAATTTTTAGATATTAAAAAAAGAAATGACGGCTTTGTTTCTTCAATCTCATTAGAAGAAAACAAATATTATTCTTCCATCGGAAATCTTCCTTATATAAAAAATATTAATATAAAATTTTACGAGAACGAAGAAAAAATTATCTCTGCTTACAATCGTGGAGCCATTGACGGTTTTGGCACAAATAATCAATCAACCATCAAATCCATTAGTATCGGAAGCAACATCAAAGATGTTCCAACTTCAAAATATTATGCTTTATTTTTTAATGATAATGCTAATAGTATATTGGGCTCAATTCCATTAAAAAAAGCTCTTTCATCGGCCATTAACAAAGAAGAGATTATCAAAGATGCCTTCTTAAATCATGCTTCTATCGCCAACGGTCCAATCCCATCATCTCTTTCTTCTTTTAATCCCGAAGTTAATAACTACTACTCTTTCAATAAAAATCAATCCATAAAGACCCTCCAAGAAAATGGTTTTAACTTATCAGATGATCAATCTTACTGGATAAAAGATGGAAAGAAATTAACTCTCACAATTAAAACCCCAGATGTTCCAACCCTCAATGAAACTGCAAAAATAATCAAAAAAGAATGGGAAGAAATTCATATTCCCACCACTATTATTTCTATTGATCCACAAAAAATCAATGAAGAAATTGTGAAAACAAGAGATTATGAAATTCTTTTATTCGGCAACATAGTTTCTTTAGAACCAGAGTTATTTTCTTTCTGGCACTCATCCGAAAAATTCTACCCGGGTTTCAATCTTTCTTTCTTTGACAACACAATTACTGATAATCAAATAATGTCTCTAAGAAAAATAGCCATTGACGATCAGCAAAGACAAAAAACCCTCAATTTTATCCAAGAAAATATTGTTTCCAGTTATTCAACTATCTTTCTCGTTTCTCCAAATTATTATTATATTTACAGAAATAATATTCCCGGCATAGAAATTCAAACAATTTCCAATTCAAGTGATAGATTCAATCAAATATCCAACTGGTATCTAAAAACCAAAAGACAACTTAAATAGTTTTTCTTTATGCGAATTAAAGACAAATATCCGAAAATAAAAATAAATAACAATGGTTTAATTTTACCAAAAACCATTACCCATTTTCAAAACGAAAATAAAGATTATTTTTCATACAAAACTTTTTTCCATACTAGCTCTCTGGACAAAAACAGAATTCTGTACTATATTTACAGAAATGCCTGCCTTGATATTCACGAACCGCTTTTTTTAAAGAATGGAGTTCGTTTTGACTTAACTCTTATCCCAGCTTCTAAAAATAAAAAGGAACCATCAAGAACCATTGGACATTTTCATAAAAACATTCCTAAAACAAAAACCACTTGGTCAGAAATATATGAGGTTATAAATGGTCAAGCTATCTTTTTCTTCCAAAAGAAAACGGGCCTGTCCGCCTATGCTATTTCTGCTAAAAAAGGTGACAAAATTATCGTCCCACCAGACTTTGGACACATCACCATTAATCCTTCTCAAAAAAATCCTCTGTTAATTGCCAACATTTTCACCAACAAAAAAAATGTTAGTGATTATTCATATTTCAAAAAAAATCACGGTCCAGTTTTTTATCCTGTTTTTAAAGGTGAAAAAATAGATTTTATAAAAAATCCACTTATAAAAAAATCTTCTTGCCTTATTATTAAAAAAGTTTCTGATCAAAAATTATCTTTTAAACTAAATGAAAAAGAATCTATCTATTCACAATTTATAAAAAACCCTAAAAAATTTAGATTCTTAGTCAGTCCAAAATAAATCTTAGTTAAATTTTTATCATTGGGCGAGTGGTGAAACTGGCAGACACGCAGCGTTCAGGTCGCTGTCACTTTCAAAAGTGGTGGAGGTTCAAATCCTCTCTCGCCCACCCGTAGTGAGCATAGTCGAACTACAAAATAAATTTATTTATTTTATGAGGATTTGAACACCGCCTGCCTGCCCTGCCTGCCGGTAGGCAGGAATCTCATTTGTCCTTATCTTCCCGATCTCTACCTTTTGCCGTCATTCCGAGCTCTGCGAGGAATCTATATTATTTTAGAGATCCTTCACTACGCTCCATCCAGAGGATGGCAAGCCCGCCATGGGGGCAGGCGGGATGACAGAGAAAAGATATGACGACCAGAAGAAAAGCACATTTTACCCACTCTTCTCACTCAACACTTAATTAAAAATATAAAAATTATGGTAAACAAAATAAACCAAAAACACGGATATTCAAATATTCAACATCGTGAATATAGAAATACCAAAATCACAAACGGTCCAAAAATTATTCACCCAAAAAGCGATGACAGAGATGTTTTACACTATATTCCCCTTGGAGGCCTTGAGGAAATAGGTAGAAATATGTCCGTCTTTGAATACAAAGATGAAATCGTTATCTTTGATATGGGGCTTCAGTTTCCAGAAGAAGACACCCCTGGAATAGATTTTATTATTCCAAACATAGAAGGAATATTAAAAAAGAAAGATAAGATAAAAGCCATTATTATCACACATGGCCACTTTGATCATATTGGCGCTATTCCTTATCTTATGGATAAACTAGGTATTAATATTCCAATTTACACCGCTGCATTCACAAAAGAAATTATTAACAAAAGACAAGAGGATTTCTTTAATGCTGGGAAATTAAATATTAATGTAGTTAGTCCTGGCGATGAAATAAAGTTATCAAAATACTTTACTGCCAAATTCTTTGGTGCTAGTCATACAATTCCCGATGCAGTTTCTATTATCTTAAAAACTCCGGTTGGAAATATGGCCTATTGTTCTGATCTAAAAATAGAAAGAGATATAAATGGTAACTCCCAAGATAGTGACATCTACCAAGCTGTTCAAAAAGAAAACATTCATACTCTCTTTTTAGAAAGCACTAATGCGGAAAAAGCGGGTAAATCAATTTCCGAAACACTTGTAACTAAAAATATTGACGAGTTATTCGCTAAAGCTAATGGTCGTATTATTGTTGGAATTTTTGCCTCTCTTCTAACTCGCATTGTTGATATTCTTGCTATTGCTGAGAAACATAATAAAAAAGTTATCTTAAGTGGACTAGCTCTTAAAACCAATGTTCAAGTTGCCCAAAAACTTGGATATCTTAAAGTTAAAAAAGATACTTTCATTTCAAGAGAGGAAATGCATAAATATAAAGATGACAAAATCTTTATTCTCTCTACTGGCGCTCAAGGCGAACCAAATGCCAGTTTAATGAAAATAATCAACGGAGAAAATAAATATATTTCTATCAAACAAGGCGACACCGTCATATTCTCCGCCTCAACGATTCCTGGAAATGAAAAACCGATTCAATCCCTCAAAGACACTCTCACTCGCCAAGGCGCTAGAGTTTATCAAACTCAACACATAGACATTCACGCCTCAGGACATGGTCCCGCTGAAGATCTCAAACTTGTTATGCAATTAATCAAACCGAAATTCTTTGTTCCAATTCATGGAATGTATTTTATGAGATCAGCTAATACTCGTTTAGCCGAAGAAGTTGGCATTCCAGCTAAAAATTCTTTTTTAATTGATAACGGACAGATAATTAACATCTATTCCGATCAAATTACTCTTTCTAACCAAACTGTCCCCGCTTACTATGTTATGGTGGATGGACTTGGAGTTGGTGATGTTGAAGAAGTTGTTGTTAGAGATAGGGTTTTCTTATCTCAAGAAGGTATGATTGTTATTATTACTACCTTGGATAGACGAACTGGAAAATTCTTAAAAAATCCCGACATCATCTCTCGTGGTTTTATTTACCTCAAAGAAAATAAACCTCTAGTTGAAGAGGTTAGAGCTAAAATAAAAAACATTGTTGCTAAAGTTCCTCGTCTTCAATCCATTGAATCAGAATATCTCAAAAATATGATTAGAGATCAAATCGGACAATACATCTTTAATAAGACCAAGCGTCGTCCAATGATTCTTCCGGTTATCATAGAAGTTTAATTTTAATTTAATCTTCTAATAAAAACCGCCTAACTGGCGGTTTTT
>JAVHOK010000060.1:0-1504 GCA_036170035.1 Minisyncoccota bacterium | reverse complement strand
TACAATCACTCTTAGTGATGGGCGGGGGAAGGGAGAGAGGAGAAGAGTTATGGAATTTGTTGGTTTTGTTTTTGAAGAAAAACATATTTGACAAAAACACATTTGGCAAACACTTACCTTGTTACAATTGGTGCGATCGCACCAATTGTAACAAGGTAAAAATAATAAAAATAAAAAAGATGTGCGAAGCAACATTGACCGACAACCAATAACTTACAATTAATACAGGAGATTATTTATTATTCAAAAGCAAGCTCCCCCTAACAGCTGACGGTTCAGCAAAATAAGTTGTTCCAGAAGGACCATTCCCCGGTGAAGGCCCACCACACCATCCAACAGAAAGAAAAAAACGCATAGTAGAAAGGGCTCCACTATTTTTTGTGGCAGTAACATATGTCCAATTATTTGTACCAGTTACTTGAGAAGATCCTATCCATCCACCCCAAGATGTATCAGCAATACCAATAAAACTATTTCCAACTTCTGAAACTGTTTTAATCCAAGCTCCAATTGTATAATCTGTGTTTTGAGAAACGGCAATGTCTTGCGCATAATAATTATTACAATAACTATTACTATTTTGAATAATAGCGCTATTTGGCGCCCAATGAACCAAAGAATTTGTTGTACCAGTAGTTCCACTCGCCCAATTTACCCATCCCGAAAGAGAACCAGCACCAAAATCAGCATTGGTTAAAACCTCATACTTAAAAATATCAAAATTTGTTCCTACTTCATAAATATATGGATCATCCCCTCCATCCGTAGAAACCTTGTCTGATTTCCCACCAATATTAAATTTACGGGATTCCATACTGGCATTAATTTCAAAACCTCCGCTCGCCGATATAATATATTTATAATAAAGACCATCACTAGCTGTATTGGTTGGATCAACAGACAAAGCCGAAATCCCAAACCCTCCAGAAAAAGCTGCCAAATTAATTGGTAACCAACCAGTTCCATCGATTTTTTTATAATCTGTTTCCGTTGCACATTTATAAGCCCACCCCGAAGCTAATGCTGGCAATCCCAAATCAGAACAATCAGATAAATTACTCGGAATAGAAACATAAACAACATTTATGTTTCCTAAGCTATCAATCCTTTGCCCACTATATTTATATCTAGAAATATATGTATTGATATTATTTAAATCAGAAACTCTCGTAGAATCTCTCGCTTGTCTTAAATACTCAATTGGATTAATTACCATTACCGCCACAGAAACCAAAACTGCCAAAATTCCAATGCTAATTAGCATCTCCAAAAGAGAAAATCCTAGTTTATTTTTAAAACTTATCATTATTTAATCAATTTTATTAAATATTTTCATTTTTTCTCTAATCACTTTTTCCATTTCGTGAACCGCTTCTGGTAAAATTTTGTAAGGAGTAATTTCTTTTGGTCTAGAGAGCATCGCCATATCTATTCCTCTTTTCCAAGCTGCTCTTATCTCTGTATTAATATGGACCACCCCTACTCCTGCATCAATTGATTGCTG
>JAVHOK010000059.1:0-1514 GCA_036170035.1 Minisyncoccota bacterium | reverse complement strand
AGTTTGAAGGGGTCAGTAATAAATAAATGAGCTGTAGCTTGACTAGCAGTTCTTAAAGGCGCTGGATCACTGGATATTTTTTCTAAAGCCCTTGCTAAACCTTCTGGGTAACGAGTTAATAAAGCGCCTGAAGCATCAGCTAAAAATTCTCTTTTTCGGGAAATAGCTAATTGTATTAAAATAGCAGCTATGGGCGCCAAAATAGCAGCTACTAAACCCACAAGCATTAAAATCAATCCCAAATTGCCATTATCATCATTTCTCCTTCTTCCTCCTCCAAAACTCATTCCTCTTAACATCCAATGAGAAAGAAGGCTAATCATTCCCACCAAAACCACAATTACTGAACAAAGCAATATATCCCGGTTGCCAATATGAGAAAGTTCATGGCTAATGACTCCTTCCAATTCTACTTTTTCTAATTTATCTAAAAGACCTTCAGTGACACAAATAACTGCATGCTGAGGATCGCGACCAGTAGCAAAAGCATTAGGCGAAGAATCATCAATAATATAGATTTTAGGCAGAGGCAAACCCGCAGTAATCGATAAATTCTCGACAATCCGATATAATTCTGGATTATCTTCTTTTTTGATCGGGCCTTGAGCTTGCGATAAAGAAAGAATAATTTTATCAGAATTCCAATAGCTCAAAAAACTCTGAAAAACAGCAAAAACAACTGCTAAAATCAAAATCCATTGTTCATCGAAAAGATAACTAAAAAACCATCCTAAAAGGATAATAAAAATCAAGAAACCGGTCATCAAAAACCAAGTCTTGCGGATATTAACATCAGCCTGAGTGTAAAGAGTCATAAGAACCTGGGAGAGAAATTAAAATTTTACTTTCACTGCCTCCCTTTCTTCGGGTTCACTGGTTTCAAATAATGGCTCTGCTTTAAAACCAAGCATGCTGACTATGATATTTGAAGGAAAAGTTTGAATGGCAATATTATAATCTCTGACATTGCCATTATAAAATCTTCTCGCTGCCTGAATTTTATCTTCGGTATCAATTAATTCATTTTGCAATTGCAAAAAATTCTCATTAGCTTTTAAGTTTGGATAATTTTCTGCTACTGCAAATAAAGATTTAAGGGTTTGACTTAATTGATTTTCTGCTGCCATTTTATTTTGACCAGTGGCTTGCATGGCTTGACTTCTAGCCGCAGTTACTTTTTCAAACAATTCTTTTTCGTGACTGGCATAACCTTTAACAGATTCCACAATATTGGGAATCAAATCATAACGTCTTTTTAATTGAACATCTATATCTGCCCAAGCTTCTCTAACCCTCATTCTTTTTCGAATTAAAGAGTTATAAACTCCGACCACGAAAAGAGCTATCAGAACTAAAACGAACCAAAGTATATTCATATTATTTTATTAATTTTTAATATTCTTCGCTTGGCATTTCTGAAATAGATCTATCTTTTTTTTCAGGTATTTCATAAACAACGGCTTTGGTAGTCAGAAGCATGCTAGCTACTGAGGCAGCATTTTCTAAAGCGCTTC
>JAVHOK010000058.1:0-1518 GCA_036170035.1 Minisyncoccota bacterium | reverse complement strand
GTATAAAGTTGTGCTTTACGATAAGTTCCTGAATAGGGATTATAATTTAATTTAGAAGCTTCGTGAGTATAAGGTGTCAAAAAATTTGCATTGAAAAGATATTTTAAGCCATTATCAGGATAACCAAGAAAAACCAAACTCGATGAAGACACGCCTAAAACGCCAGTCGCTTCTTTAGCTTCGCTCATTCTTTTTTCTCCTAAAGACAGGAAATCATTCGGGGTTTCTTTTAAATTTTTATTTTCTTTGATGACTGAAAAATAATTATTGTCGCCATTCGTTAAATAAACAATTTTAATTCGCGCCCCTATCGCAAGTGCTTCTTGCATTAATCCCCCACTGCTTACAATTTCATCATCAATATGAGGAGAAATAATCAAAATTCTATCATCAGGATGGATATCAGGAAATTTCGTTAAAGTAGCTTTAGAACCTAAAAACCACCCTAATAAACTTCCAAAACCAAAAGCAAAGAAACCCCAAATAACAAAAAGCGCAATGAGAATTCTTTTATATTGGGCTTTTAATGTTTGAATTAATGATTGTAAGGGAGAGAAAAACATATTTTAATTATCAATTTTGGTAATGATAAGTAATTCTTCTAACCAAAACTCTTTTCTAGAAGATAAAACGCGAATATCAATAGGCTGAATTTTATAATCAATCAATCCCTGTTCTTTTAATTCTTGTAAAGTTTTTTCCCATCTTTTACGGGCTTCTTTAGCTTGCAATAATTCCTTCATTCTTTCTGTGTCTTGTTTTACTTCTTCCGGAGCAATTTCTGGAGGGATTTGTCTTAAAGGATAAACTCTTATTTCTCCACCATCTTTGAGTAATGCCAATAAAGATTCAAACACCTTTTTTGCTTCTTCGCTTTGTTCTTCCAGAAAAAGACCTTCTAAAGAAGCGTAAGCTAAAATATAATCAAATTTTTTATCTTGGAAGGGGATTTCTTTGGTAAAATCACCCTCTTGTAAATGATTTTTATGTTCTCCTTCAGCTAATTTGTGATTGAGTTCTAAATCAAAGCCATAAGCTTCATTAGTAATATTTTTATCTAAACAATGCTTAACAAAATCACCTAAGCCACAACCTACATCTAAAATTGTTTTATCTTTTAAATCTTCTTCTTTAACATGAAAATGATTGAGATATCTCCGAACTATGAAGTCTCCTTCATCTTCATCTAAATTCTCTTCGCCTTGAAGACTGTTATATTTTTCTTCTAAAAGTTGCTTAAATTTTTCGCTGCGTTGTTCTGGAGGCAAATTAGCTTCCTGAAGCAAGTTTAAAAATTCTTCCTCGGCTTCCTTCGCTTTTTCTAATTGTTCTTCTTCTTCTTTTAAATTTAAAACATTACTTTCAATACCCATTTTATTAATTTTATTTTACGATTGAACCAGGTGAGATTTCTTGATCAGGAATTAAGAGAGAAATTTGATCTTCTTTTGAAGCGGCTAAAAGCATACCATTACTTTCCAAACTCATCAAGAATTTTGGTTGAAGATTACAAACCAC
>JAVHOK010000057.1:0-1543 GCA_036170035.1 Minisyncoccota bacterium | reverse complement strand
CCAGCAAACCCCAAAAAGATTATATCAAAAAAATTTTGATATATCAAGCTAATGTCTGTTATAGCACAAAAAAAATCAAATTACAAAGATAAATACCCGATATGCATTCACTCCAGAATACCATCCAAATTAACATCATACAGGATAGATTCCCCTACCAAACGATAATTAATAATCTCTTCTGGCTTAAACCATAAATTAATTTCTTTTTCCGCATCATCGACACTAGCGGAGGCATGAACCAAGTTTCTTGTTACCCGTTTATCAATATCGGCTACTTGATAAGAATCTATGGTGAAGTCTCCACGTATCGTTCCTACATCAGAAGTCAAGGGTTCTGTTCCGCCAGTTATCTTCCTTACAATGCCAACGGCATTCATTCCTTGCCAAATCATTGCTATTACTGGACCAGAAGTCAAATATTTTTTTAAAGTATCTAAAACCCGATTTCCTATTTCTTCTGGATCATCAGATGGTGGTTCTAAACCTTTGGTTTTATAAGCTTCAATCGATTTTTTCCCCGTTTTTATTTTCCAATCAGAATCAACCAAATAATGTGTTTCCACTAAATCTTCAGTAGGCAAAATTAATTTTAAACTCACTAATTTTAAACCAGTTTGTTCGTAACGTTTGATAATTTCGCCGATTAAACTGCGCTGAACACCATCGGGTTTAATTAAAACCAAAGTTTTTTCATTTTTAAAATCCATGACTTAAAAATATTATTTTTCAATCTTCAAATGAAGCTCTTTTAATTGTTTCGCATCGATTTCTGATGGCGCGTTCATCATTAAATCTCGACCATCGCCGGTTTTAGGAAAAGCAATAACCTCTCTAATACTAGGCTCATTTTCCAAAATCATCATAATTCTATCCAGACCTAAAGCAATTCCACCATGAGGCGGCACGCCATATTGAAAAGCCTCTAAAAGATGACCGAATTTTTGATAAATGGCCTCTTTTTTATGACCCATTATTTCAAAAATAGCTTCTAATAATTCTGGTTCGTGAATTCTGATGGAGCCGCCGCCAATTTCATAGCCGTTTAAAACAAAATCATATTGCTGAGCCAAAGGCTGAGAAGGATCTTTTTTAATCCTTTCAATAGCTTCTTTTATGCTTTCCCCTTCGTTAAATTTTGGTCGAGTAAAAGGGTGATGGACTGCATCAAAGCGTTTTTCTTCTTTTTTCCACTCAAATAAAGGAAAATCAACCACAAAAGCAAAGGCTAATTCATTTGGATTGTTTTTATCTTCCCGCAAATCAGGCTTATCAGTGTGATATTTGGCTATGACTTCCTGATAGGTTAAACGAGGAAAAGGAAATTGTTGAATTTTCTTTTCTGGATAAAGCTTTGTTATTAAATTTTTATAAAGATCTTCGATTAAAGAAATAATATCCTCTTGTTGAGGAAAATCCATCTCTACATCTAATTGAGTAAATTCCGGTTGCCTATCACCACGAGTATCTTCATCACGGAAACATCTGGCAATCTGAAAATATCTCTCCAAGCCAGCTACCATCAGTAATTGTTTATATTGCT
>JAVHOK010000056.1:0-1548 GCA_036170035.1 Minisyncoccota bacterium | reverse complement strand
CTTCGCTTCGCTCCATCCAAAGGATGACAGGCAGAATGACAAAAAGAGAAGCAGAATGATAGAAAAGAGAGAAATAATCTTAAATTATAAATTAATAATATCTAATAAGAAAAGGGTAAAAAACAGATAACACGGACCAACTCTGACTTAACACCAAGCTACACAAAAAAATAAAAAAAACTCCTCATCGCTTGGAGCGAATTGGAGTCACGGAACTTCGTTATGAAAAATCATTACGAATGACAAAATAATCACCAGGACTTATACCTGTTATTTCGGGGTACAAGTCCATCTCCTGCACCTTGATAAATCTAAATCCCCACCACGCCACCAACTTCTTGACGCGGTCATAGGGTATGCTGTCATATGGAAAATGAAAAATGTTGATTCCAAAGACCAACCGCCACAATGGACGATAAGCTTTCTGACGTAGCACTTTGCCACGGAAAAAAGCTTGAACAACCCAAAGAAAATCCATCCAATACTTTTTGTTATCATTAATACTACAAAAACAAGAAACAGATATTGCAAGTAAAATCAAAACTGAGATAAGAGACGCGACAATGTTGGACTTGTCCATCTTTAAATCTCCTTTCTTTGGTTGGATGGTTGGACTGCGTTTTTATATTTTTAGGTTCTGTTTTTATAATATCAAATTTATCTACTTTGTCAACCTAAACGGACTACATTCATACTTGGCGCAGTATTCTTGAATCAGTCCAAACCCTAGTAGTAAAGCAGAGTTTACTACTAGGCATGGCGCACTTTACCGCCACAGGTGGCGAGGAAGTCCCTCCGCGAAAATCCGGAAAGGTGGCAGAGTCATACGAATAACAATTTCAAGTTTTTTTGTGATATTCAATTCAATAATTTGCAAAGCAAATACAAAACGGACTCAAAAAAATAATTTATGAATTCAAAAAAACCTAATTCCATTAAGCGTAATTATTTTATTTTTACTCACTCCAATTTTTTTTAGCTTCTGTTGCAACTCCCGAAATGATTACGGCTTGAAACCAAAAACTAGGATAACCTTGATTGGCCGCCTTTACTTTATCACAATTAGTATCCCATTCTTTTTCACTTTTACTTGACCGCATAAGCGCAACTACACCCTCCTCTGATTTTAAATCCTCGTTGCTTTGTTCGAGGATAGAACCCTTTTCAATAAACATAATTTTATTTGCTAATAATTAAGTTGATTTAATATAAAAAGCTGACTAAGCTTCCTACGTATATACTATATAACATAAATTTTATGACTAAAAGGACTAAAAAATTTTCTTCCAAAACGCGAAATCGCCAATTCGTTTTTGCCGCCAAAATTGAATACAAATTAGTCGCTGAGTCCGCCAAAAGAGCAGATAAATTCCGCGAGACGAACCTTTAAAGCTTGCAATTTCCTGTCTGGTGCACCCTGTAGGGATCGGACCTACGACCTTCGCAATGTGAATGCGATGTTCTACCACTAAACTAAGGGTGCATATTAACTTGTAGCAAAATAATATAATAAAAAACATCATTTTTCAATGATGTTTTTTATTATTT
>JAVHOK010000055.1:0-7299 GCA_036170035.1 Minisyncoccota bacterium | reverse complement strand
TACTTATTTTACCTTTTACTTTCCCTTATGTTTTCTGATTTAAACGAAAAACAAAAAGAAGCTGTTTTTGCTGGAGATGGTCCAATGCTAATTGTGGCTGGGGCTGGATCTGGAAAAACCAAAACCCTAACATCTCGTTTGGCTTATTTGATTACAAAAATGAATATATCTCCCAGTAATATTTTAGCCATTACTTTTACCAACAAAGCTGCAGAAGAAATGAAGTCTCGCGTCTTTAAAATAATCAAAGACAATAATATCAAGATAGAATCTGAGCCATTCGTTGGAACATTTCATTCTTTTGGTGCGAGCCTTTTAAGAAAAGAAGCTGGTTTTTTTGGGAGAAGCGCTGGTTATAGTATATATGATAGCGATGATTCCTTGAGGGTTATTAAAAAAATAATCAAAGAAAATAATTTAGATACAAAAAAATACCCCCCCGCAAAAATTCAAAGACAAATCTCTCGTATCAAAAGTGAATTATCTATTAAAGAAGAAATAGTAAAAAATGAAGATGATAGAGAGATGTGGTTTTTCTTTGATTCTTATGAAAAAGCTTTGGAAAAAAATAATGCTTTTGATTTTGATGATTTATTAGAAAAAGTTGTTCGTCTTTTTCAACAACATCCCGAGGTTTTAGAAAAATATCAAAAAAAATACTCTCGCATTTTAATTGATGAATACCAAGATGTTAACACCACCCAGTATTGGCTCGTCAAATTACTAGCCTTAAAACATCAAAATATCAACGCCGTTGGAGATGATGCCCAATCAATCTATGCTTTTCGTTTCTCCGATTTCAGAAACTTTTTAAATTTTGAAAGAGATTGGCCAAATGCTAAAGTAGTTTTTTTGGAACAAAATTATAGATCTAGTAAAAAAATCATTGAAGCTTCTAGTGAATTAATTTTGAGAAACATAAATCAAAAACAAAAAAACTTATGGACATCTAATGACGATGGTGCGCCAGTTCATGTTTATGAACAAGATAATAAATTCACTGAGGCCGATTTTGTTGTGAGTAAATGTGTTGAATATATAAAAAAAGGAGAGAGTGTTGGTATTCTTTATAGAACCAATGCTCAATCCCGTGCCTTAGAGCAAATCTTTCTTGAATATGGTATGGATTATAATCTTTTTGGAGCCCTATCTTTTTACGAAAGAAAAGAAATAAAAGATATCGTTTCGGCTCTTCGTTATTCTTATAATCCGAAAGATGAAATTAGTTTAGAACGACTCAAAAAAAATCTTTACAAAGGACCATATCTAGTTTTAAAAGAAGGACTTCCTTTTCAATCTCAAAATTCTCCAAAAGATATTATTGAATATTTTCTTAAAACTGCTGACTATTTTAACGAAGTTAAAAAAGAGCCAAATTTTTTGGATCGATTAGAAAATATTAAAGAGCTTGTTTATTTTTCTGGTCAGTTTAATAGTCTGGGAGAGTTTTTGGAAAAAATCTCTCTAGCCAGTCCGTTGGATTATAAACAAACCAAAAAAGAACAAAAAAAACATCTCTCTGGCGCTAATTTGATGACCATACATCTTGCCAAAGGATTAGAATTTGATATTGTTTTTGTTGTTGGTGTTAATGAAGGCATTCTCCCTCATGAAAGATCTTTTTCAAAAGAGGAAGATCTTGAAGAAGAGCGTCGTTTAATGTATGTTGCTATGACACGCGCTAGAAAAGAGCTCTTTTTAAGCTTTTGGCAGGTACCATCTAGATTTCTTTATGAGATTCCAGCGGACAAGGTTGAGTTTTTTGGTGAAAGGTCTCTAGATGACGAAGAAAGATATATAGAGTATGATTAAAAATATGTTTAGCGCAATTTCAGATTTTCTTAAAAAAATTGATATCAAGTATTGTCATTCTTACTTTAGTTTTTATTACTCTACTATTTTTAATAACTAATTTATGCCTCAAAAACTAGGACAGCATTTTCTCAAAAACAAATCCAAAATAAAAAAGATTGTAGAAGCTATTGATCTTCAAGAGGGTGATTTTATTTTTGAGGTTGGTCCCGGGCACGGTGAACTGACAAAGGAAATTATCCAAGAGTTTGAGAACAAGAATATTAAAAAATATAAACTTATTTCTATTGAAAAAGATATTTTTCTCGTCCCTAATTTACAAGATCTAAAAGGCAATAATTCCAATTTTGAGGTTGTCGCTGATGATATTCGTCATTTTCTTCCCAATATACACAAAAACTACAGAAAACTCGGAAACAACTTTAAAATCATAGGAAATATTCCGTATTATCTAACTGGTTTTTTACTTAGGATTATCAGTGAATTAGAAAATCACCCCCAAAAAATCGTTTTGCTTATTCAAAAAGAAGTTGCCGAGAGAATTTCTGCAACTTCGCCAGACACAAATCTTCTCTCTGTCTCCGTTGGTTATTGGGCAAACTCTAAGATTGTCGCCACTGTTCCAAGGGGTGATTTTAATCCTCCTCCTAAAGTAGAGTCGGCTATTATCTGTTTAGATTTATTAAAAAATAATAAATATACATCTTGTATTTCAAAAGATAAATATTATCCTTTTATTAAAAAATTATTTAAACAACCAAGAAAAACTATTTTAAATAACTTAAAGACAAAAGGAATAGATCAGCAATACATCGTATCCAAATTAAAAGGTCTTGGCATTAACCCAAGCTCTCGTCCCCAAGATCTCTCTATAGACCAAATTGTCAATATTTCTTTGTTGTTTTAAATTTGACTATAAGTTATAATACAATAAATATGCAGAGAAATCGCAAGATATTTATAATATTTGGTTTTATTATCACTGGTTTTTTTGTATTCTGGTTACTTTTCGGTAATAGAGAGGTAGTCGGTAGTAGCCAAAATATTAGTGATACGGAGCAAAAAAATATTACCCCAGAAACTCAAAATAATTTTATTCAAGCAAATCCTCTAAAGGAAAAATTTTCTCAATTTTTTAAAGAAAAAAGCAATGATGGAAATGATATAAATAATGGCATAACCCAATCAATTGGGACAGATTTATCTAATGATTTTATAACAGCACTTGATCAAAATAAAACATCCCAAGAAGATTTCAAAACTTTATTAGAAACAAAAGATTTTTCTAGTGTTGTAAAAAATATTACCCTAGAATTCAATCAGCCCATAGATCCAAGAAGAGTCACTATTTTAATAGATAATACTTTACAAGCGAAAAAAATATATCTTCAAAATATCATTGCTGATATCAATAAAGAATTTGTTTCTTTTGATTCCAATGTAGCCGAGCAGGTTATTAATGATGTTTTTGAAAAAGATGATTTTGGTTTACTCAATGATATTATTAGTAAAACCGACATCATCATTAAAAATCTGTATGCCGTTGGTGTCCCAAGTGATTATTTAAACAATCATATAAAATTAATAACCGCCTTTGAAAATAATAGATATTTATTTTCTCTAATTAAAAATTACAAAGAAGATCCATTTAAGCTTATCTTGGCGGAAGAAAAAGTAGATGAACTATCTCAATCTAATTTGTTAATAATAAATTACTTTAATAATGAGTCAGATAAATATATAAAATGACAACAAAAATACGACAAACAAACATTTTATTAGGCATCATACTTGTTTTATTTTTTGTCCCTTCCTTTGTTTTGACCTCTTTCGCTCAACAAGTAAATGGCGGGTGCTCTTTTAGTGAGAATGATTTAAATAATCTGACAAACAATCGTAGTCTATATTTTGGAACAAGAGGAGAAGATGTGAAACTTCTTCAGAGGTTTTTGTGTAGTAGTTTAGATACTTATTTTGAAGAAAAGAATATAACTGGATATTTTGGCAATATTACCAAATCAAAAGTTGTAGAGTTACAACAGAAATTTGGTATAATCCCATCGTTTGGATATTTTGGCAGTATTACAAAAAATTATTTAATTAATAATAAAAATAAACTATTAAAAACATCTTTCGATCAAAATATTTCTGATGTTAATAGTAAATCCAATAATGTATCTAGCCTTTTTTCAAAAATTAAAAATCTCCAAACGAATAATAATGTTGCTAAAAATTACGATGAGCTTGACCAAAATTTTGAGATTAAAATCTCTTCCTCTGGAATCAAAACAAAAGATAGTTATATTCAAAAATTTATAGAACTATCAAAAAATACAGATATCTTATCTTCTGATCTAGATAAACTACCTAAAAAAAATGGAGTGCCACTTTCTATTCCTAGTCTAGTTGATGAGTATGTAAAACAAGGCGCCATTAAAAACAAAGAAGAGTTAATAGGCGGACTTAATTTTTGGAATAAAATTGTGAAAAAAGAGATAGAGCAAATGAGTGTTATTGAAGTTGCTGATAATATATCTTCCTTTCACAGACAAACACTTGCTTGGATGAAATATAATCAAAAATTTATTAATGATATTTTAGCTTCCGATTTTAATAAAGGGTACCTAAGTCAAAAGTTTTCTAAATATGTTGGCACCTACAAGCAATACGGAGTTTCCACTCTAAATAATTTTAATTTAACTTCTAATAATCAACATGGTTATTTTGCAGATTTTTTTGAAAAAATAGGATTGGCAAAAATAGCTAATGCGATTGTTCCGGTTCCATTTGGCGGAACAATAGCTATATCAGATATGTGCTTAAGCGGTGAACTTCTTACCGTTACTCATCCAATGGGTGAGGGGAGCGGTGCATTTTTCTTATATTGGACTGTTTATGCATTAAACCCATTTCCTTATAAAATAGTCACAGATGGAAACTGGATTTTAGGTATGGCATATGGTGTATCTGGTTGGTGTAATAAAACGATGGCTAATTATTTTGAAGGCGAGGGAACAATAATATATTTTGGTACCGCAGAATAGTAATATTACTATTATTCTTTTGCATAATTATGTATAATAAACATTATCTATGAAAGAAAAAAAAATTATTTTTCTATTTTTAACAGTTGTTTTATTATTACCTAATTTTTATTATGTAAGTGCTCAAGGCGTCCCAGTTAATGATTATCCCGCTCAGGTCACACAAAAAGTTCACCTTAAAGAGAAAATTACTCAGGATATATGGGAACAACTGAAAAGAGCTTGGGAAAATTATGTCAAGCCCGCCTTAAGAGATGCGGCCTCAAAAAAATTAATGGATCTTGTTACTCAGCAAACTTTAGATTGGATTAATAATGGGAAAAAACCTACCTTCGTTAGTGATTACAAAGCCTTTACAAAAGAAGCCACTAATATTGCTTTTAGTTCTCTTACTGGTTATTTACAACAAGATGGGGTTAATCTTTGTGCTCCCTTTGCTCCACAGCTCCAGCTTCAGCTCAATGGAATGAAAAATTACTACAGTGGTAGATATAGCAATCTTCCCACCGGATGTAACTATGATCAGTTCAAACAAAACATAGAAAATGGTGTTGATTTTATTAGCCAAGGAGATTGGGTTTCTTATGATGCTATGTTTTCTCCTGATGTTAATCCGGGATGGTTGTCTATTAGAGTTAAGGATGAGTTTATGAGGAAACAAGCGGAAGAGAAAGAAGCGAAAATAAATGAAGCCGTTGCTTCAAGTGGATTTTTAGGTAGTAAAAAATGTATTGACTACGGTAATTATGGGTCTCCGGATGATGTGGCAACAATGTGCGCAGAAGATAGTCATAAAGGGGATGATATTTGTAGTAACAATTCTGCAAAAAATACAGCCTGTGCCAAATGGGAGATAGAAACTCCAGGAGATGTTGCGGCTAAAGCTGTTGATAATATGATTAAATCTGATTCTTTGTGGGCAGCAGGGATTCACAACTTTGTTTCGGTTGTAATTAATGCTCTGATCTCAAAGGTTTTTCAGAAAGGATTGTCTGCTCTTAGTAAAGATAGTGTTAATTACGACAGGGATGTTGTTAACGGAACATCCACTATGACAACTATTGATTTTGAATCCAATAGAAAAAAAATATCTGAAACTTATAAAGACATAATTTATTTCTTTGACTCTCCTAATGCCAATCCATCATCAAATGATTATCCCGTTATAGATATATATGCACAAACGAAAGGAGTAACTCTTCAAGGGAAAACAGATTGTGTTGCTAATAAAACAGATTGGGAGAAAAAATATGATGAATTAGACATTGTTGTAGCCGGTCTCACCCAAATGATCAATGAGGCAAAAACCAACTTAGCAGAGATTGAAGCTTTGAAATCTGATGATCTAAACATTTCACAAAAGATGGCAGAAGCCGGAAGCAAATTAACAGATTTTAATAGTAATTATGGTTCATTTATTGGAGAGACTACGCAAGCAAAAGAGTCTGGCGATATGACTGATACTCAAAAACTTGGCCAAAATGAGTACCTCTATCTTCAATCAGCTTTTACTCCTCCAAGTTGCTTGTCTCCTTATCAGCCCGCTTCTTAGTAGTTAATTTAAACAGGTTTAATTTTCTCAAATGAAAAATTTATTTCAAAAAATAAAAAAATTTTTACCTCATATACTTTTAATTAGTTTTGTTTTTTATTTTTCCTTTGGGGTGGGTCAAGTGCAAGCTGCCGGTGGCATTTTACAATTAATTGGTGGATTTTCTCTTAGTGCTATAACTAGCCTCGTAAATTTCTTCTTAGAATTAATAGGAATGATTTTTGGTGTATTAATTAAATTAGTTGCCATACTTGTTAATGCCTCAATGGGGTTAAACCATACACTTTCTGAAGATGTTTCCAGAGCTGGAGGTTTTATTTACAATGGATGGTCAATATTTAGAGATGTAGCTAATTTAGGATTTGTTTTAGGAATTATTATTATTGCCATCGCTACAATATTAAGATACAAATCTTACACATATAAGGAAACTCTTACGCGGCTTATTGTTGTCGCCCTACTTGTTAATTTTAGTTTGGTTATTGCCGGTATGGTAATTAAGACATCAGATATTTTTTCTAATCAACTATTAGGTTTTTTTGATTCAAGCGGAGGAGGAAATCCCAGTGAGGGTATTAAGAGTATAGGTCCAAGAATATTGGGACAGTTTGATATGCAGAAGCTTGTTCTAAGTGGATTTAGTAGTGCTAAGAGTGAATCTGGAGAAGATTTAATTGTTGGAGATTTGGGTAAAATTATAACAAATTTTATTAAAATAATATTTCTTGGGTTAATGTTTTTAGTTTTATTATCCTTTGCTGGAACTTTACTTATCCGATATTTTAAACTGGCATTTATGTTAATAGTTTTACCAGCAGTTCTTCTCACTTATATATTCCCAGCTTATCGCAAACATTGGACCAAGTGGTCTGGAGATTTTATTCATTGGGT
>JAVHOK010000054.1:5127-7390 GCA_036170035.1 Minisyncoccota bacterium | reverse complement strand
TTTT
Organism: Minisyncoccota bacterium; assembly: GCA_036170035.1. Classification (GTDB taxonomy): domain Bacteria; phylum Patescibacteriota; class Minisyncoccia; order UBA6257; family JAGOQP01; genus JAVHOK01. Next base: position 7,386 of record JAVHOK010000054.1, on the reverse strand, counting down.
CAGTGGATAACTCACAATTAACCAACGACTTACGACAAACCCATTCGACTTGCTTCGCTCACTCGGGGTAAACAACCTACGACTTACAACTAACCATTTAATTTATTCCGACGCCCATAATAGTAGTTATAGTTTTTACTTTTTATCGTTTGTTATTAGTCGTTAGTCGTCGGTTATCTTAGGGTTGACTTTCTTCTCAATTCCTCCTAAGTTGAAGATATAAAAAGTCGCACAAGGTATATTTATTTGGATGTAAAAATTTATCTATAAACTATGTTCAACTATGACTTTTTTTTACAGCGTTCATTTGAGGTCGTTTGGGCCATTTTTCGGGTCGCCAATCATGCTTCTCGCGTTGTTATAAAAAAAGGTCTAGAAGATCGTGCGACTGAATATCTTCTCAATAAAAACTCCAGCACCCTTTTTAACCTTGAAGAAATTGTTCGACTCTCCGCTCAAATAGATGAAATCACTCTAGTTAATACAAAAGTTATTTTAAGAGAAATTAATAATCTCAAGACCGCCATTACTGATCTTGAAAAAACAAAAGTCATTACTCTTCCCGAAGTCGTTAGTCCCAAAAATGCTCCAAATATTGAAGAAATATTTTCTAAACCACCTATGCTTGTAGGGGATTTAGATAAAATTTTAGAAAAGGCCTCTAATCAAAAAGAGGAAGAGAAAGAAGAAATAAAAGCCAGTCAGTCAATGTATTCTCAAAAGTCCGGCAATGATTATTTATCAAAAGATAAGGAAATAAGCCAAGAAATAGAATATGAGAAAAAAAGTCCGGCAAAGGATATAATAGAAGAAAAAAAGTCCGGCAATGAAAAAAACATCAATAATACACAAAAAGTTAGTGAAAATGCTACTAATTTCAATACAACTAAGAATACAAACACAGAGTCCGGCAATACAGAAATAAGGCCGTTAGTCTCTCCAGAAAGACAGGATATTATTATAGGTATGCTTAGAATAAGGTCACTTTGTCATATAAGAGATATAGTTTCTGCTCTTCCGGGTGTCAGTGAAAGAACAATTAGGTATGACATAAAACAGCTAGTAAACAAGCGATTTATTGAGCGTGTTGGCACCGGTGGACCCAATTCATTTCTTCGTCTCAAGAAAAATAGCAAGTAAAATCGTCACAATTTTGACCATTTGGCGTCTTATTTTATGTGGGGTTTATTTTTTTGTCCTTGATTTTTTACTCTATACTTTTTACCTATTACCTTTTACTTATTTTGTATTGCCGAACCCGTAACATATCCTAAAACCACTCGTTGTACCACTTGAAGAGTTAAAAACCCTAAAGTTGTTGACATTATTATGGTTTTCGGGTATGATGCACACATACAATCAAATATAAAAAAGCAATCAGGGTCAGAGAATTTTATCAATGTGTGAGGCAAAGATAAGATCAAGTTCACCCCTTTTTGTTTTAGTCGCCTCACATCCGTGAGGATTTTTTTACTTCGTTCCTAGCGACTTAAATTTAATAAGTCATTAAGAACGGAGCAAAATGTTCCGTTTATTTATCTGCGCAGATCAGTGTTTAATCTGTGTCAATCTGCGCTTATTCTTTATGACTACTTGCTTGTATTCGTCGTCAGTTGTTAGTTGTAAGTAGTTAGTCAATTTATAACAAGATTCCTTTCTAAATTACTATTAGCTTGTTGATTCGTCCTCACAGATGAAACAGCGGGTCGATGATAGAAGAAAGAGAATATCCAAAATAGATTTGAAGTAAAATTCAAATCAAAACATTACAAAACAAATAAGAATTATATAAAAATTAAATCAGATATGAGTATTTTTAAAAAAATTGCTCTAGTTGCTTTAGTAGCTATCGTGCTTGTTCCTTCAGTTCAAGCTCAATCAGCTTCTGATTTGCAAGCTCAGATTACAGCCCTTTTGGCTCAAATCCAGACCTTACAAGCTCAACTAGGACAAGGAACCACAACTTCAGCTACTTTCACCAAGGACCTCACCCTTGGATCAAGAGGAGATGAAGTTTCTTCATTACAAGGACTTTTAATCAGCAAAGGTTTTCTTAAAATCTCTGCTCCTACAGGTTATTTTGGAGCTATGACAAAAGCCGCTTTGGCTTTATGGCAGTCTTCAGTTGGAATTTCACCAGCTAGCGGATACTTTGGTCCAATCACCAGAGCTTTCTTAGCTTCTGCTCTTCCAACCCCAACTCCAACAACAACAACAACCACATCACCATCACCAACCCCAACTTCAACTCTTGAGGCT
>JAVHOK010000054.1:0-5027 GCA_036170035.1 Minisyncoccota bacterium | reverse complement strand
TGTTCCTGTAAATGGAATTAGAACAGTTGATGGAGCTGGAGTTACAAATCAATTCCCTGGAACAGCTCTAACTCCTAGAACCTTCAGAGTTTCAACCTCACAAGCTGAGCAAGCTACTTTGACAATTTCCAAGAATTCCAATTCACCTAAAGCTTCTGCTTTAGTTGGAGATTCAAATGGAGATGTTAAAGAGGCCTCTCTCTTAATCTTTGATTTGAAAGCTGAAAAAGGAAGAGTAAAAGTTACTGATGTTGCCGCTACCTTCGCAGGAAACGCCACCACCAGTGCTGCTTACCTTTACAGTGGATCAACCTTGATTGCTTCTGCTAGTATTTCTGCTGGAAAAACAACTTTTGCCGATCTTTCGGATGTCTATGTAGAAAAAGATCAAACCAGATCATTCACAATCAAAGCTGATTACACTGGAGCTTCAACTAACCTCGCCACATCAACAGCAACCGTTCTTACCACAACAGGTGCAACAAAGGACATTACTGCTGAAAATGATCTTGGAGATGCTGTTTATGCTCCAACTGCAACTATCGCTTCTGATATTCAGAATGTTACTTCAGTTTCCCCTGTTCTTACATTGGTTAGCTCTTCTGCTACCTACACTGGTCCTTCATTCTCCGGAGCTTCCGGAACTTTGAAAGGAACATTTGTGTTTGATGTAACAGCCAAAGGAGGAGCCAATTGGTTCTTCAGCACATCAACATTTGATTTCTTAGCCGTTAGATCTACAGGAGCTACCCAAGCTGCTACCTCAACAACATATTTGCAACCAAGCAATATAACAGTTGACGCAGGAACTTATAAGTTAGCTCAAGATGGAACAGCTAGATTCACAGTTGATATGACTGTTCTTTCTAACGAAGTAGCCGCTTCTGACTACTACAGCTTCAAGTTGTCTAACATTGATTGGGGAACATCAACAGCAGTTGCTAATGATATTACCTACCTTGATACGACAGTTTGGACAACTCCTTCTGTCTATGTCCAACAATAGTATTGTTTGACTTAATTCAGTTGAGTTAAATAAAAACCACCCCGACGGGGGTGGTTTTTATTTGCCCGATTTTCTGTCATTCTGCCTGCCCGCCTCTGGCGGGAGCAACGCGAAGAATCTCGTCCAACAAATCAGATTCTTCGTCATTTTATTCCTCAGAATGACGGACGCAAATTAGATTCCTGTCTATCGGCAGGCAGGCTTCGTCCATCTGCTGACAGACTCAGAATGACCAACCTTCTGTCTACTTCTCCCTTTTTACTTATTACTTTTTACCTATTACTTTTTACTTCTTCTCTCTTTTTACTTATTACCTTTTACCTTTTACTTCTTTTCACTTTCTACCTACTACTTATTACCTTATACTCATTTTCTTACCTTTTACTTCTTCTCCCTTTTTACTTCTTACTTTCTACCTTCTACTTCTTTTCACTTTCTCCCTTTTACTTATTTTTCATTTTCGCATTATATTTTTAACTTTAAATTTTCAATTTTTAATTGTATTATTCTTATATGTTAAAAACTTCTAAATGGCTTCTTTTTTCTCTTGCTTTTGTCCCATTAATTATGGATTACAATGTTTTTTTCCCATTTGTTGAAGGGAAAACAATTTTTTTACGAACAATTATTTTTTTGGTCTCAATTTTTCTCGCTGTTGCCGTTTTTCAAAATAAGAAAAACCAAGAACAAACATCTTCTCGTTTAAAGTATCTTATCAAAAATCCTCTTTTTATATCCATCTCTTCTTTTCTTTTAATAACTTTAGTTGGAGTATTTTTTGCCCCGTCTTCGTTTAGAGCTTTTTTGGGTGATATGGAAAGAGGGGAGGGATTTATCGGACTATTTTTCTTTTACCTAATTTTCTTTTTTACATCTCTTATTTTTACAAAAAAAGATTTCTTAACTTTTTTCAAATTTAGTTTTATAACAGGCGCCATTTTATTTATTAAGGCCTTAGTTGAACTATCGGGCGGAAACACTCGTCCGGGATCTTATACGGGTAATCCTATTTATCTGGCTACTTATTTTCTCTTTCTAATTTTTGCTTGTTTTTATGTTTTTAAAAATAACTGGAACAAAAGAGGTTTTTGGTGGTGGAGTTCTATCCCTGTGTTTATTTTCTCTTCCATCGGGATTTTAATCACTCAATCTCGTGGTGTTTTGTTGGGCATTCTTACAGCGCTAGTTGCCTGCTTTGTTTATTTATTAGTTAAATATAGAGACAAATCTATTCTTGGTATCAGTTATAAAAAAATATCTCTAATCATTTTAGGATTATTTATAATTTTTTCTACAGTTTTTATCTCTACAAAATCCAATTCTTTCTGGCAGAAAATCCCGGGCCTATCAAGAATTTCTCAGTTTACATTTGCTGACCCAACGCTAAAAACCCGTCTTATATCTTTAGGTGTTAGTCTTCAAAGTATTAGTCCTGCCAACGAAGGCCTAGAGAGAATTTTAGTTGGTTGGGGACAAGAAAATTTTTCTGTTGCTTACAATAAATATTACAATCCTGACTATTTTCTCTATGAGACAGCTTGGTTTGATAGGGCTCACAATAAACTAATGGATGTTTTAGTAATGAGTGGTGGATTTGGATTTATCGCCTATTTGTTTATTTGGTTTTTTGCTTTTAGATATATTCTAAAAAAAGAAAGTATCGCCGAAAAAGCTATGTTAATATTTTTTGGAATCGCCTATTTTATTCAAAATCTTTTTGTTTTTGATTCTGTTGTTACATATCCTTTATTTTTTATATTTTTGTCGTTAAGTATTTTAGAGGAAGACTCTGCTCCTCATTCTGATAGTAATGAGAGATCCCAATCAAAAAAGATATCAGCTGATCCAATTTATATTATGGTTCTTTTTTCACTCTTATCTCTTCTCTTGTCAGTTTTTTATATTGTCTTTTCTCTCGTCCCTTATTTTCAAGCCAGAAATTACATTGCTCTTAAGAAAGAAAAAATCTCTCTAATTGATTTTCAGACCAGAGTCAAGGATTATCTCTCTCCTTATACCTACGCTCAAGATTTAATTAGAACTGATTTTATCACTACCGCTATTAACCAAATAGAAGGAGGGCAAGTTAATGCCGAATTTGTTCAAGAGGTTGTTGGCGCTGGAGAAGATTTTACCAAACAAGAGCCATATAATCCAAGAAACTTTATGCGTCTTGGGGGTTTGTATGAAGTTATTGCCGTTAAAGCAAAAAGTTTAGACTTTATTAAAAAAGCTGAGGTGGTCTATAAAAAAGCTCTAGATCTTTCATCAAACAGACAAGACCTTCTCTACTTGACGGGATATAACGTATTTTTTCATCAACAAAAAACAGCAGAAGGATTGGCAATTTTCAAAAAAGCTCTAGATCTTTCTCCTGAAGTTCCCGAATCAAATTATTATTATGGCGTAGCTCTTTCTTCTTTGACAGGAGCGGATTTTAAAATGTCTATGCCATATATGGAAAAAGCTCTAGAGTCTCCTCGTATGTTGGCTAAAATAGATACTATTGATATTTCTATTTATAAAGCTTTTTTGAATAAATTTGTTCAAATCAGAGATAAAAAAAATGCTTTAACGGCTGTTAATCGTCTTATTAGTATTGATAAAGAAAATAGTCAAAATTGGTCCAGCATTAAATCTCTTATAGAAAAAGATAACTGGTATCAAATTGTTATTAAATAATGTCTAAAATATTATCTTTCCTAAAAAAAGAATATACTCTAGTTTTTATTTTGCTTGGATTGGCAATTATAACTAGATTTTTATTTTTTGGTTATCCCGCCCAAGTTGTTTTTGATGAGGTTCACTTTGGAAAATTTGTTAGTCGTTATTTTGACGGAAAATATTATTTTGACATTCATCCGCCATTAGCTAAATTAATAATGTCTTCCGGTGCCAAACTCTTTGATAAAAATATTCAAGATAATTTTAATTTTGAAAAAATAGGTGATAACTATCCCGATTCTACTTACAAAATATATCGTTTTATTGTTAGTTTTTTTGGAGTGTTACTTATCTTAGCTATTTATTTTTTATCCAAAGCTCTTTTTAATAATAAGTGGTTAGCTTTTTTATCTGGACTTTTAGCTATCTTTGATAACACTCTCATTGTTCAATCTCGTTTTATTCTAACTGATGTTTTCTTTTTATCTTTTGGGGTGGCGTCTTTAGCCTTGATGATTTATTCTTTCAAAACAAAAAATAAATATACTTCCGCATTATTGTTTTTTCTGGGGTCTATTTTTTCTGGGTGTGCTATTTCTGTTAAATGGACTGCTCTTGTTTTTGTTGCCACGGCCATTATCTCTATTTTTTATTTTTCCTTAAAAAATAAAAACTATTGGCAGATTATTTTAAAACCAATTTTATTTTTATCCATTGCTTTTATTGTTTATTTTTCTGTTTTTGCTATCCATTTTAAACTCCTTCCAAATTCAGGCGATGGCAATGATTATATGTCTAGCGCTTTTGTCTCCACTCTTTCAGGCAGTGCTTACTTTGGACAGTTTAGGGCAGAAAATCAGCCATCTTTATGGAATAAGTTCACTGAATTAAATCAGAAAATGCTTTCTTATAATAAATCCATCACTGCTCCTCATCCCGATGGATCAAAATGGTTTGTATGGCCATTTGGGCAAAAAAGAATATTTTTCTGGACAGAAAATATTAATATGCTTATGGCCCCCAAAATATATTTAAGCGCTAATTTTTGGCTTTGGATAATAGGGCTGACTTCTATTATTATTGGAATCTTTTATTTCATTTTTAATTTTTTTAAGAAGGGTATTAAAAATGAAGAAAATTTTAGTTTGTTTTTGGTTTTAGCCGGATATTTTGGAAATCTTTTTGCTTATCTTTTTGTTTCTCGGGTTGCTTTTATCTATCACTATTTTCCTTCATTAATATTTCTAATCATCTGCCTTTCTTATTTTATTTCAAAAAAGAAATATCTTTGGATACCCGTGCTTATTTTGGTTATCTATAATTTTTATACTCTTTTTTCTACCACCTACGGCATCGG
>JAVHOK010000053.1:0-7432 GCA_036170035.1 Minisyncoccota bacterium | reverse complement strand
AAAATATGATTAACTATAAACAGTAACTTATAAAAGAAAGGTGAGGGAAAATGAAAGCCGACACTAAGGTAGAAACAAAAGAAAATGCGATGGAGATTGAGATCGTTAGATTTATACCAAGGAAAGAAGATGGATTTATCATTACATTTAAAGTAAATGGATTTCTTTATTCAAAAGTTGCCTACACTTTCATAGGACCTAATGGAAAAGTTGATGGATTCAAAATATTGGATTGGTGTCAGAAGGAAGTTATTTTTCTTCTTGATGACGACAAGAACCCACTTGAAGTTGCGATAAATATCACTACTCAGATCAATAAACTTTTACTTGAGGCAAATGCATAGGTTTTGTGCTTTTTCTGGTTTTTCTGAGCTCTGAAAATGGGCTCATTTTTTTACAAAACAAAACGCCCAACTTGCGTTGGGCGATGGAGATTAGTAGAAAACACAGATAAATTACTTTACTATCTCAATTATTTTTAAAGATTCGGGTATATTGTCCAAAAAACAATCAATATCAAATCTATCTTATTTCTTCAACATCGCTAAGAACGCTAGACATTCTCAGAGCAAACCATCCCCTAAGAACATGAGGTCCTAGAATAATATCAAGAGTTCGAGCTTCTTTATTTACTTTCCAAAAATGACTGCCTGTTTCCTTAATTTTTTCTAGATCAATCTCACTTAATACAATTTGCCTAGAATAATAGAGATTGGAAATAATTTCAGTGTCTTTTTCGTCCGCATGTGGAGAAAAAATAATTCTAATCGCTTTTGCTCCACGGGCAAAAAGTATTTTCTTCATTTTCTTTTCTCTTTCTTTGCTCGTCATCTACTCCCCCCTTTTTTTGTATATTTCTTTTGTAAATGTTCAACATCAAACATTTTGTTTAATGTCATATTTTTAACACAAAAAAGAGAATAGAGTCAAATGCTCTAATGTCAAAGATATTTATTGATGTATTGACATATACCCCCTAGGGGGTATATACTTTTATGCATATGAAGAAAACAAAAAACACAAATAAACAAAAAATTATCCGTCGCCTTAAACTTATTGAGGGTCAGGTGCGAGGATTACAAAAAATGATTGAAAATAACACATATTGTATTGATGTAATCACACAAACTTCGGCTGTAAAACAAGGGCTTTCTAATGTAGAAGATATGTTACTTGAAGGTCATCTTGGAAGCTGTATCGTACATCAGATACAACAAGGAAAAACTGAACTTGCGAAAAAAGAAATACTTAAAGTTTATAAATTAAAAAGGAAATAAATTAAGATGAAAAAAGAAAGTTATAGAATAAGAGGAATGCATTGTGCATCATGTGCCGCTACTATAGAAAAAACATTTAAAAAAACAGTAGGAGTAGAATCAGCTGAGGTTAACTTTGGAACAGAAACCGCAAAAATTGCTTTTGATGAAGCAAAAATAAATCCCAATGAGCTTTCTAAAAAAATAGAACACCTGGGATATTCATTAGTTACATCAAAAGATGAAATAAGTCCTAACTCTAACAAAGAAATATCTGCAAGCGAAATGAGAATGTCCCCAGAGGAACATGCACAACATCTTGGACTTAGTCAATCAAAAAAAGAAAAGCTCTTAGAGATTGCCAATATGAAAAAAAAGGTTTTGACCGCTGTTCCGTTAGCAATTTTTAGTATTTTTGTAATGGCTTGGGATATTTTGACAAAGTTTCAATATGTTGGCTCCCCCAACGAAGCAGTTATGGGGCTTTTGCGTTACCTAATGCCAGTAATTGCAACTTATATGATGTTTGTTGTTGGAAAACCATATCTTTTGGGATTGTGGAGATTTTTGCGTTATGGAAAAGCAAATATGGATTCTCTGATTGGACTTGGAACTTTTACGGCATATATTTATAGTTTTGTTATCACAGTTTTTGGAAAATCACTTGCGTCATATATAAATGTAGAAAATACATATTTTGATGTAGCAATTGTAGTTATTGCGTTTATTACATTCGGAAAATATTTAGAAGCAAGATCAAAAATAAAGACCGGAGATGCAATAGAAAAACTACTTAATTTGCAGGCAAAAACTGCAATTGTAATACGCGATGGCAAAGATCAAGAAATTTCTATAAACGAAGTTATTCATGGAGATGTTTTGGTAGTAAAACCTGGGGCAAGAATTCCAGTTGATGGAGTAATTATGGAAGGAGAATCATTTGTGGATGAGGCGATGATAACCGGAGAATCTATGCCAATTGAGAAAAAAGTCGGAGATAATGTTGTGGCGGGAACTATAAATACGACGGGGGCTTTTTCTTTTAGGGCGACAAAAGTGGGAGAAGAAACATTACTTGCGCATATTATAAAGATGGTTGAAGACGCCCAAAGCAGTAAAGCTCCAATACAAGCACTGGCAGATAAAATTTCGGCAGTCTTTGTGCCAATAGTTTTAGTGATTTCTTTTGTAGCTTTGGGGTTGTGGATTTTAATTGGCTCTAGCGCTCTTGGTTTTTCTTCTGCTTTGTCTTATGGGTTAACAGCATTTGTCGGCGTACTTGTAATAGCTTGCCCATGCGCATTGGGACTTGCTACGCCAACTGCAATTATTGTGGGGGTAGGAAAGGGGGCAAGAGAAGGAATTTTGATTAAAGATGCGGCAACTTTGGAAAAACTACACAAAGTAGATATTATTGTAGCTGATAAAACAGGAACCATTACAAAAGGAAAGCCGGAACTTGTTGGTATAAAAAGATATTCTGAAAAAAGCGAAGATGAGATTGTTTCTATTTTGACATCTTTAGAAAATAAATCGGAACATCCAATTGCTTATGCGATTGTTGAATATGCGAAACAAAAAAATATAGAACAAAAAAGTGTGAGTGGTTTTGAAATTATAAAAGGAAAGGGCCTTAAGGGTATTATTAATGGCATAGAATATTTTGCAGGAAATATAAAAATGGCCTTGGATATTGGAGTTTATTTTGATGTTAAAGATTTGGAAAAGGGCACATCAGAAGGAAAAACTCCAGTAATACTTACAACAAACAGAAATGTACTTGGAGTTTTTATGGTGGCAGATGCAATAAAAACAGAAGCCGTGGAAGCTATAAAGAGTTTCCATAAAATGGGAATAAAAATAATTATGTTAACTGGAGACAACAAGAATACCGCACAAGCGATTGCTAAAGAAATTGGAATTGATGACGTGAGAGCGGAGGTGCTTCCAGATGACAAACTTAATGAAATAAAAAAACTTCAGAACGAGGGGCACATTGTAGCAATGGCTGGAGATGGAGTTAATGACGCGCCAGCATTAGCACAAGCAGACATTGGAATTGCTATGGGAACTGGAACAGATGTAGCCATAGAAACAGCGGGAATTACTTTGCTTCATGGAGATATTTCAAAAATTGTTAAGGCAATAAAACTCTCTAAGCTAACTATGCGTGGAATCAAACAAAATTTATTCTGGGCATTCGCGTATAACATTATTGGCATTCCACTTGCATCTGGGTTATTCTATCCAATTTTTGGATGGATGCTATCCCCTATTTTTGCGGGACTAGCAATGGCTCTATCAAGTGTGTCAGTCGTTTCTAATTCTTTGAGAATTAAATCAAAAAAAATATAAAAACTATGGAAAATCAAGTAAAAAAATATACTTTTCATATCCATGGTATGCATTGCAATTCTTGCATACTTCTTACAGAAAGCGAACTCAAAAATCATGCGTTAGTAGAAAGTGCTGTTGCTAATCTTAAAACTTGTTGCGTGGAAGTTGTAGGTCGTTTTGGAGATAAAAGTGAATTAGAAATAACAAAAGAGCTTTCTCCACTTTTAGAAAAACATGGCTATAAACTTTCTACAGAGAAAGAAATAAAAAATAATCATTGGGCAGAGTTTAGAATTGCGATACCTATTGCAATCGGATTTTTATTATTGTTTGTGCTTTTACAAAAAATTGGAATTGTAAATTTAGTAAGCACTGGAAATGTCACTTATGGTACAGCATTTGTAGTTGGCATTATCGCCTCACTTTCAACCTGTATGGCGGTTGTGGGAGGACTACTTCTTTCAATGTCGGCAACATTTGTAAAAGAAGATCCTGATAGCACACTAACTAACCACAAGATAAATAAAATAAAGCCCCAAATTTTATTTCATAGCGGAAGAATTATTTCGTTTTTCGTTTTTGGTGGGATAATTGGCGCTATTGGATCGGCGTTTACACTCAATGTTTCTGCAACATTTATTTTGAGCCTGATAATTGGAATTGTAATGCTCCTACTTGGCATTAATCTTCTTGATGTTTTTCCGTGGGCAAAAAAGTTACAACCCTCAATGCCAAAATTTATTGCAAAATATGCTCATGAGGTATCAAAATTTAATCATACACTTACGCCACTTCTTGTTGGTATTGCTACATTTTTTCTACCATGTGGATTTACACAATCAATGCAATTTTATACACTAACAACAGGAACATTTCTTAAAGGAGGGCTAACTATGTTTTCTTTTGCTCTTGGTACGCTACCAATTCTTGCGTTAATAAGTTTTAGTTCATTTAGTATAAAAAATAGTTCAAGGTCAGGCATATTCTTTAAATCAGCGGGCCTCGTAGTGATTATGTTTGCACTTTTTAATCTTATTAATAGTTTAGTGGCAGTTGGAATTATTTCTCCATTTTTTAATTTTTAAAAAAATATGAAAAAAAGCGCGATATACATATTAATAATAGCCGTTGTAATTGTTGGAATAATTTGGATTGGAGAAAAAAAAGAAACCTCTGGTAGTTTAGATAGTCAGAAAATAGACCAAAACAGTAACCGGGTTAGCAACGAACCAACAAATAATGTGAGCGTTGTTGATGGTAAACAAATAATTGAGATTAAAGCAAAAGGTGGATATTCTCCAAGGATAACGACTGCCAAAGCAAACCTCCCTACTATTTTACGATTTAACACCAATAGCACTTTTGATTGCTCGTCATATATACGAATCCCTAGTATGAAAATTACAAAAATACTTCCACAATCAGGAGCGACAGATATAGATTTGGGTAGTCAAAAAGTAGGAAAAATTCAAGGAACTTGTGGAATGGGAATGTATTTTTTTGAAATTGATTTTCAAGAGTAAAAATAAAATCGTATAGGAAAAATATAAAATTTTTAAAATACTATTTTGATTTAGAATCCACAACGGGATTTGAGTTCCGCAAGATCATCTGCGGTGAGTTTTTCATTTGTGTTTTCATTTAACCGATACATAATCGCTTTTGGATCCAAAACATGTGGTAAGCCCAAAGCATGGCCTAATTCGTGCGCCAACACCCGCACTAACCTAGTTTTTGTATCAAACTGATAAATATCTATTTCTTCACCGCTAGCGTCACTTTTATAAACACCCTCTTCAAATTCCGCACTATATTCTTGTCCGATTGCATTAAACTGTTTAACATTTAGATTTAATTCCGCAACAAGACGATTAAGACCAACAACAACGGCATTGATATTTTCAGCTTCAGCAATAAGATTTGCTTGAAGTGTATTAAGAGCTGCGGCTTCATCGGCAAGCGATGCTCTTTCGGCAGTTAGTTGATCATATATATCGCGTGGCGCTCCTTTTTGCTTATTCCAATACGCGACTGATTCTTCGTATGCACTATTGCGACTTTGAAATGTTGTCACTCGATCATCATATGCGGATAGTCGTTTTTGATAGTCAGTTTGCATAACATTATATTTTGATTTGAGATCATTATATGAGGACTGACTATCGCCAACGACAATACCTAAGGTGTCCAATTTTTGGGTGGCTTTTTGCCTAAAATCGTAGATAAGATTAACTTTTATATTTCCATCTGGCGCATATGCAAAAAGATTTTTTCCAACGGGTTTTTCCCAAATTGCTTCAGCTTCTGTTAACGCGTTTAAAAAATCTTTTTTTGATATGCCAAATCGTGGGTCAAAAGATCCAATCGTGTATGTAATCGGTTGAGTGCAAGGAAGAAGCTTACCCTCAAAACGCGTAAAAAGATTTTTTAGATTGTCACTAAATAAAAAAAATACACCACTGATTATAGCTACAACGAAAATAATTTTAAGAACTCGTTTCATAAAATATGTTTTTGTTAAGATTTCTAATTTATTTTACTGACTACATTATATCACACACAAAAAAAAGACCGACCAGAAAACTCCCAGTCGATCAATTGTGTAAAAAAAATAAAAGCCTTATTTATTATCTTTGTTAACCTTGGCCTAGGCCTACGCCAAAATTTTTCTTAACCTGGGCCCACGCTAAATTTGCTCTTACTTTTGCCAAAAAATTTTTGTGGCTTGGTTCTCCGTGAAGATTTCCGAAGCCAGTTGGTGTCCGTGGCCATAGTTACACTTATGTCAAATATAACAAAACACTTAAGGCATATCTAAAAAACTAAGTTTGGGGTTTGTTGTAAAATCTGATAAAATTATATTGTAAATAAAAATATGACCTCTACTAAATCTTCAAGACAAAAAATAGACCTATCACTATGAAGTGGTAGCACTCATAATATCTATTATTGGAGTATCAAAGATTTTAAATGGCAATACTAATAGCTAATGTATTAATACTTTTCAGAAAAATATCAGAGTAAGTTTTTTACTCAATACAACAATCAATTGCTTTTTTAATCAATGCACCAAGTTTGCCCATAAATCCCTTCTTCTCGTCATCTTGTTTGTTAAGAGCATTTTCGTCAATTTTTTTAAAAGAAACACCCTAAGTTTTACTTAATTTGATAGTAACTTTATTTTATATTTTTCTACTATCATATGCCCAATGCAACACAGCTTGCCTTTGCTTTCTCCGGCAATCTAAATCTCCCTTTAAACAATTATTTTTTATCTGGGCAATGTGCCTTCTAATAGCTATCCATCTTTTTATTTGCCTTTGATCATCTTCATGTCTTCTCCCCATAAAATATCTGCAATACCACAAAAACCAGCCACGCGGATCATCGCGATGAATCCAACCTTTTTTTTGCCAGATAGATAATGACTGACTAGCATTTACCCCAAAAAAATTAATTTTCGGATCATGTTTTTCGGGACATAACTTAGCTTTTTTAAACCAACTTGATGGAAATTCTTTTTTGCAATCGGTCATATATTTTCCCCCAAAAACGCCAAGTTCTAACATTTCTTTTGGAGTAAGCTCTGGTTTAAATTTGGGATCAAAATTTTTGCCTATTGGTTCAGTCAGATAATAAACATAATTTTTTTGCATTTTATCATTAACAACAACTTTCTTTGTTTTCATGATGATTTAGGAGGTAATGGGAAAAACATACTAACTCTGTTTTTGTATTTTGAAAACTCAGGATTTTGGGCCATCTTTTTTTCAAGAATGGGGATACCAGAAACTCATATACAAAAGCAATACTAAAATAAGAGTTAGATAATAATTCAT
>JAVHOK010000052.1:0-7568 GCA_036170035.1 Minisyncoccota bacterium | reverse complement strand
CCAAAAATTTTCCTGGACATTCCTGATGACCTGGAATCTGTCAATTTTCCAGGTCATCCAGATGTCTATCCCATCCCATCTGTTTTTGGGATGATCTGGATAGACGGTATTGGTTTTTTTCATCGTTCCGAAGGTGGTTCCTGGCACGGGGTGTATTTTGACCCGTTGTCAGGAATTGCCATCAGAAATGATGGCAAAAAAATTAACATCACCTACAACTCCATCTTGGATTTGTGGGTGATAAAGTAAGAAAGGAGGAAGTGATGGGGGCTCTGACATTTATTTTTGTTACTTGCGGTTTTCTTCTTCTGGTCATCGAAATTGATGGCCAGAAAATTTTTTTCACCCCCGGATGCATTATTCTGGGGGGTGGAATTATTCTACCGGTGGTCGGGAATTTTTGTTCACCCGACCTCCAAGTTAATATCCTTGGCGGAGTTTTCGCCGGGGTGTCGGGTTGGGTGTTTTACGTCGACGACGTAAAACACCTACATCTCCCGCGATGGCTGATGGTCATCGCGGGAGTTGTTCTTGGGGTTGGGCTTTTGTGCGCCATTGCCCAGCCCTTCCCCCCTCTCCGCTAGGATCGGAGAGGGTTGTACGCCACTAGGGTTTGAGATGATGGTGAGTATTTACATTACCCACCTCTCTCGGACCCTATTTTTTTATTCATAAAATAACATTCTCACATTCTCGAGAATGTGAGAATGTTATTTTGTTTGATTTTGTATTTTTTTACTTATTTATCACGATTTATGGTGAGTAAGGTCTAACCAACGAAGTTTGATGGTTATCTTCTACTTTCTACTTATTTTTCCACTTTCTATTTATTTTTTACCTACTACTTATTACCTTTTATTTCTTTCTGTCATTCTGCCTGCCCCTTTCGTCATTCTGCCTGCCCTCTTTGTCATTCTGAACGAAGTGAAGAATCCCTAGATCCTTCGTTTCACTCAGGATGACAAATACAGATAAGGGAATCCAGATTCTTCGTCGTTTCACTTCTCAGAATGACAGACACTGATTAGATTCTTCGTCTCTTCACTCTTTGGAGCATCAAGTGTTTTTTCTGTCATTCTGAACCTCGCGAAGAATCCCATTCGCAATTTACTATATAGTCTTCACTTATTACTTTATACTTACTACTTTTTACTTCCTCATCCTTTCTACCTTCTTCTTATTGTCTTTTCTCTCCAACTTAACTAGAATAAGACTAGAGATTAAATATAAAAAATATGGATTTCAACGAATATCAAAATGAGTCAAAAAAGACCGCAAAATACGAAAAAATTGGTGGTTATGGTTTTGTTTATCCAACTCTGGGACTTGCCGGTGAAGCTGGAGAGGTCGCTGAAAAAATAAAAAAGTTTTTTAGAGATCAAAATGGACAAATGACATCAGAATATAAAGAGCTTATTAAAAAGGAGCTTGGTGATGTTTTGTGGTATCTAAGTCAAATTGCCACTGAACTTGATGTAACCTTAGAAGATGTTGCCAAAACTAATTTGGAGAAACTTGCTTCTAGAAAAGACAGGGGAGTTATCTCTGGCAACGGTGACACTAGATAGTATAGGTTTAATTTATTTTTAGAAATTATTAATTAAAATTTTCACTCTGTTGTCCTTTTTTCTGTCATTCTGTTTACCCGCCACATCCCGTCCAACGAATCAGATTCTTCATTCCTTTGCTAACGGATTCAGAATGACTTTCTCTCTCCTTTTTTTCATTCACTCTCTACTTTCTACTTACTGCCTATTACTTTTTACTTTTTCATCCTTTTTACCTATTACTTACTACCTTTTACTTCCCCTTTTTATATTAATTTTTATGATCCCAACAATTGTTTACAAATCCAAAGATTTTGTTGTTGTCAATAAGCCAGCTGGCCTGATTGTGCATGGCGCTGAATATATGAAAGAAAAACATAAAACCCTTGCTGATTGGGTATTAAAAAACTTTCCCAAAACAAAAAATGTAGGTGATTTTTCCAAAGGAGAAATAAATCATCGTCCCGGTATTGTTCATCGGCTTGATAAAGATACTTCTGGAATTATGGTAGTTGCTTTAACTCAAGATTATTTTGAATACTTAAAAGGTCTCTTCCAAAAAAAAGAGATGACTAAAACTTATTTGGCTATTTTAAAAGGTATCCCAAAATTTGAAAAAGGCGTCGTTGATAAAGCCATTGGAATTAAACCCGGTACCACTAAGCGTAGCGTTCATTCTCTTAAAATGTCCAAAGAGGCTGTTACCCAGTATGAAGTATTGGAAAAATTTAAAAAAGATAATCAAGATTTTTGTCTTGTTAAAGTTAGGCCTTTGACTGGACGCACTCATCAGATTAGAGTTCATATGGCTTATTTAAATACTCCTGTAGCTGGAGATGTTTTATATGGAGGGAAAGCTAACGCTAGTATTGCTCCTAGATTGATGCTTCACGCAAACTATTTAGAGTTTTCAACTAAAAAAGGAGAGCGAATGAGATTTGAAGCGCCTGTTCCCAACGACTTTGCCAAATTTTTAGAAAAGTGATAAAATTAAGAAAATAACATTATAGGCTTCAGAAATTTTATTTTGTATGTTAATATAAAACAATAATTTTATAGTTATGCAAAAATATAAAAAAATAGATAAACAAAAAGTTGATAAGATTATTAATCAGTTTGATAAGGAAATTGATTTATTAGTTAAAAAACATAAAGAAAAAATCGGCCTTATTCTTGAGGGAATAAAAAATAGAAAAGTTGAAAATATTCGCAAACAATTAGGTTTATAAATATAATTTTTAAAAAATATGGCAGAAAATAAATTTACTCCAAAAGTAGAACAAAAAGATTTAGGCGATGGGAAAAGTCTCAATATTATAGATCACCGCGCGTATCTTGATCCTAGTGATGGTCTTGAGCGTGACAATGAATCAAAAGAGGGTGGGGTTGAAAGTTATGATATGGTTGATGCTAAAGGAAAAGTTGCTTTTCATGTAACAGATAAATTGGCATATCTCAAAGACGAATCCGAAGCTGAATCGGCTAAAGTCGGAAGCAATCCCGATGCCTCAAATGAAGATGTGCGCTTAGCTCAAGAAAGTGAAAAAGAGACTATTATTAACGCCGATGCCAAAGGTAAGGACGCTACTGACGCGCTTGCTCTTTATGATCAATATGATAATCCAATTATAAAAGATCAAGAGATTGCTATTCCCGAAAGAGTAGAACCATCCGAAGAAATTAAAACAGAAACCAAATCAAAAGTTGTAGAATCGTCAACAAAAAGACCCACAGAAGAGATTAAAGATTTAGAAAAACCAGTTATTGGCGATGTTACAGGAGATGTAAAAATGACAAAAACGCCAGAAGTAATTAAAGAAGAAAATCCTAGAAAAGAATTAGATGTTTCTCCTTCACAACTTGTTGAAAAATTCCTTATTCTTAGTGGCCTTATAGATAAGTATGAAGATTTTCCTATTTTATCATTATCTAGTCAACAACAAGAGGAGGCATCTTATGAGTTAAGAGAAATGGCCAAAAGATATTTTGAAACAGATCGACGCTCTCGCGAAGAACAATCTGAAAAAATTAATGATTATAAGAAAGAAATTTCAGCACTTCACACAAAATATTTTGGAACTAGTAAAGAAGAAATTTCCGAATCAGAAACTATTTCAACTCCAGAATCAGTTTCTATTGATTCTCACTATGAAAAAAGTATTGATGACGGCGATCCGTTCGCTCGTCTCAACGATCTTAAAGCTGAGTTAGTCAGTAAAGAAAAAGAATTATTAGATCTTGCCGACGCAAATGAAGATTCTATGATGTTTAAAGGACTATTTAAACCAAGAGCAATCAAAAAAATGCTCAAAAGAATGAGAGAAGATTTAGCAGAAGACATTCAAAGATTAAAAAAAGAAATAGAAGCTGAATTAGCTAGAATAGAATTTAAAAAAGTTCTTACTCAATTACATATTGATCTAGAAAATGCCAAAGCTAGTCTTGAAAAAGCTCGTATGAGCGCAAAACCAATGGAGACAGCTTTTTATGAAAACGAAATCAAAAGGCTAGAGCAAGAAATTAATGAAATAGAAAAATTATTAGATGGTGGAATAGTTAATAAAATAAAATCTGCCTGGGAGTCATTTAAAAATTCAAATAGATGGGGCTTTATCAAAGAAAGAGCAAAAGGGCTTTTAACTTTTGGTTATTGGGAATTTCATCAAGCTGAAAAATTCCGTTCTGGGACGAATAAAGTAGCACAAAGTATTGATAGACAAACAACAGAGCAAGAGGCCTTGGTAGATGAAGAGGCAAGACAAGCAGATAAGACTAAAGGCACAGAAGCACATCGACTTGGACTTTATTCTGCTCTAAAAGAAGCAGGAGAAATGAAAAAAACCCTTGATATAGCGGGAAATAATAATCCAGACGCTAGCCAGTATGAAGAGCTTTCTCAACAAATTAGTAATCGCAAGCGCGAGGAGAACGATCTTCTTATTAATGGTATTACAGAAAGAGCAATTAATGATATAATTCAAAGATTAGAAACATCCTCCAAACTTCAGGGTTATCGTACTGCTCACGAGGGCAAATCCGTTATTATTCCAGAGAGATTGGAAATGATTAGGCAAAAAATTAAAGAAAGTTTAGACGGATTAAGATTCAAGCAAGAGGTTGATGATATAAAAACCTATAAAGCGATGATTCGTGAGAATTTAGATCCAAAGTGGTGGGCTCGTTATATTTATGGTGGGTTAGAAACAATTTTGGGTTCTGTTGCGTTGAAACTTATTCTTACTCCTACTCCAGCGGGACCTCCAATGGGTGTTGGATATACAACAACTGTCCCTCCAAAAATTGATGGGGGAATAACTGATGCTTATCTTAAAGATACCGTTTGGGGAGAAGCAAAAAGATTTCTCGCTAGTCACGGTATAAGTAGTCCAAGTAATGCTCAAATTCTTGAGGCTTCAAAAACAATTTCTTCAGAAAGCGGGGTGATTGTTCCTGAGTGGGGGATTAAGGGAGCTATTCTTCATACTAAAATGCATGCTGGGTACTTACTTAAAATGGGTGGCGTACTTAAAAAATTAGCTATGATAAAGGCCATAATATAATTTTAAATTTAATATATAAATATGTCACAAAAAGACTTAACAAAAGTTGGGGAATTATTAGGAAATTCTCCATTAGATGAAGAAATAAAAAAAGCTATCATAGACAATCTGGACAATTTTTCTGAGCACGCCGTTGAAGAATTATTAGATTTATTACAAAAAGAAGATACTCAGCTTGAAAGAGTTTCTGAGATATTAAGAGAATTTGAAGAAACACAAAATGAAAATTGGAAAGAATTAGAAACTGATCAACAGACCCAAGCTAGTAAACTTGTTAATCAAATAGCCACAGAAATAGAAGACGAATTAACTAAGCAATAGACAATGTCACTTGTGTTTTGTTAATTTAGTCTTTACAAATCTATTTTTATATAGTAGCATTACCCTACTTTAAAGAAGAAGAATATGAATGAAGAAACAATGAAAAAAATTAAATCTGGAGCGATGATCGCAGTTACAGAAAGAATTCGCGAAGGAGAAAAAGAAAGAACCAGTGTTTTTAAGGGTGTTGTTTTAGCAAGAAAACACGGAGCTTCTAGTGGAGCAACTTTTACTGTTAGATCAGTCGTTGGAGGAGTGGGTGTAGAAAAAATCTATCCTATTTATTCTCCTAACATTGCTTCTGTTAAAATTTTGTCATCACCCAAAAAAGTTGGCAGATCAAAAATATATTATATCAGAGAAGTATCCAAGAAAAAATCCAGACAAAAGATTGGAATCGCAGCGTAATAAAAAATATCTCCTTATTGGAGATATTTTTTATTTGTCTTTTGTCGTTTCATTTATGCTGAATATAGTTGAAGTAAACAAAGTAAATAAGTATTATGTCTAAAAAAAGTTGAAAATTAGTAAAGTATTAGCTACAATTGGATAGCTTTAGTAAATATATGCGCGGGTGGCGAAACTGGTAGACGCACTACCTTGAGGTGGTAGCGAGCATTATGTCTTGTGGAGGTTCGAGTCCTCTCCCGCGCACACCAATTATAAACTATGAAACAAATTTGGATAAAAGATGCAGTTAATATGGCCGAGCAAGTTATTGATCTTTATGGTTGGGTTTCTAACCGTCGCGATCACGGCAAAATCATTTTTCTTGATTTAAGAGATAGAAGTGGAATGGTCCAAGTTGTTTGTGGTCCTTGGGCAGGAGATGAGCTTTATGGTGTTGCTCAAAAATTAAGAAATGAATGGGTGGTTAAGATTACCGGCCTTGTTAAAACTAGACCAGAAAGCGCTATTAACAAAGATCTTATCACGGGCACGATTGAAATAGATGCTCAAAAAATAGAAGTTCTTAATGAATCACAAACTCCCGCTTTTGATGTTGAGGGAGACGGAAAAGAAATCGGAGAAGAGTTGAGAATGAAATACAGGTATCTTGATTTAAGAAGGCCGAGAATGCAAAAGAATATTGAGACTAGATATAATTTAGTTAAATTTATTCGTGATTATCTTCACAAAGAAGATTTTTATGAAATAGAAACTCCTATTATCACCAAGTCCACTCCTGAGGGAGCGAGGGATTATGTTGTTCCGTCAAGATTATATGAAGGAAAATTTTTTGCTCTTCCTCAATCACCCCAACAATATAAGCAACTTCTTATGGCCTCTGGTATGGAAAAATACTTTCAAATTGCCAGATGTTTTAGAGATGAAGATACAAGAGGCGATAGGCAACCAGAATTTACGCAATTAGATTTAGAAATGTCTTTTGTTGAGCGCGATGATGTTATTAATCTTAACGAAAAGATGATTATTGAGCTTGTCAAAATCGTTGCTCCAGAAAAAAAAATCCAACAAATCCCTTTTCCGCGCTTAACTTACAAAGAAGCAATGGAAAAATATGGCAACGATCGTCCAGATATTAGAGAAGATAAAAAGGATCTAAATCTTTTAGCCTTTTGTTGGGTAATAGATTTTCCGTTTTTCCAGAAGACCGAAAACGGAGGATGGACATTTACACATAACCCTTTTTCTGCCCCAAAACCAGAATTTATGGATGATTTAATGAATAAGAAAAATATAGAAAACATTATTACTTCTCAATATGATATTGTTCTAAATGGATTTGAAGTTGGTGGTGGAAGTATCCGTAATCATCAGGCCCAAGCCCTTAAAAAAGTTTTTGAAATTATGGGATTTTCAGAAGAAAGAATTATCAAAAATTTTGGACATATGTTAGAAGCATTTTCTTATGGCACTCCTCCTCATGGTGGAATTGCTTGGGGAATAGACAGATGGGTTACGCTTTTACGCAACGAACCAAATATTAGAGAAGTTATCGCTTTTCCAAAAACTGGTGATGCGCGTGATTTGATGATGGATGCCCCAAGTGAGCTAGAAGAAAAACAACTTAAAGAGCTTCATATTTCTATTATCAAGAAAGAAACAAAAAAATAAAATTATTATGAAAAACGAAAAAACCTTAGTCATTCTTAAACCCGATGCTATTCAAAGAAAT
>JAVHOK010000051.1:0-1678 GCA_036170035.1 Minisyncoccota bacterium | reverse complement strand
TCTTAAGGCCCGTAGAAAGAAAGGAAGCCTACTTGGCAGATATCACTTATGGCACTAACACAGAATTTGGCTTTGATTATCTAAGAGATAATTTAGCCAATGATTTTCAAGAAAAAGTTCAAAGAAAATGTCATTATGCCATTGTTGATGAGGTGGATAGTGTTTTAATTGATGAAGCCAGAACACCGTTAATTATTTCTATGCCTGTTTTTATACCAGATGAAGAAGCTCCAAAACTCTATCAGCAATTTGCTGGTTTAGCCCCTCAATTTAAAAAAGATATTGATTTTACTGTTGATGAAAAACAAAAAGCTATCAGTTTAACTGAATTAGGATTAGATAAAGCTGAAAAAATATTTGGTTTTAATATTTTTGATAAAAAAGGCATAGTTTTTACTCATTATTTAGAAACAGCTCTCCGGGCCCAATATCTTTATTTGAAAGATCGAGATTATGTCGTCGAGGATGGCAAAGTCATTATTATTAACGAATTTACCAATCGTAAGGAACCAAGCAAACGTTATTCTGGTGGTTTGCATCAAGCAATTGAAGCTAAAGAAAGAGTACCCGTTCAACCAGAAAATGATTCACTTTCAGCTATTACTTTGCAAAATTATTTTAAAATGTATCAAAAGCTGGCAGGGATGAGTGGTACTGCCCTCACTTCAGCTGAAGAGTTTAAGACAGTTTATAATATGGAAACAGTGATGATTCCAACTAATAAGCCCATGATTAGAAAAAATTTGCCAGATAGAATATATAAAACCCAAGAAGCAAAATTTGAAGCCATAGTTGAAGAAGTAAGATTGAAACATCAAAGAGGGCAACCGGTATTAATTGGCGCTCCAGCTAATGCTATGAGTGGGACAGGGTCATCACCCTTGGAGACGATAGAACATTATTTAAGAAAAACAGGGATGCCATTTGTGGTTTTAAAGGGTCAGAAAAAATTTCAAGAAAAAGAAGGTGAAACTATAGCTCAGGCAGGTAAGTTTGGGGCTATCACTTTAGCTTCTAATTTGGCTGGACGGGGAGTGGATATTATTTTAGGAGGTAATCCTCCCAATAAAGAAAAGGCAGAAAAAGTGAAAGCTTTGGGGGGTTTGCATGTGATTGGAGTTGAGAGAAATGAAGCCAGAAGAATTGACAATCAATTGCGCGGTCGATCAGGTCGCCAAGGCGACCCTGGTTCTTCGCAATTTTTTCTTTCTTTGGAAGACGATCTAGTTAAATTGTTTGCATCTAAATCTTTATCTGGCTTGATGGAAAAATTAGGCTGGCCAGAAGATCAACCTATAGAACACTCGATGGTTTCCAAAGCCATTGAAATGGCTCAGTCCAAAGTTGAAGGTTATTATTTTGATATGAGAAAGCATATTTTAGAATACGATGATGTGATTAACAAACAAAGAATGGCTTTTTACAAAACTAGAGACGATATTTTGATAAAAGACAGCGAAGGCATATTAATTGATTATGTAAAAGAAATATTCAATACGAGAGGAGTGAGTTTCCCCGATGATAAACTTCAAGAAAAAATCAAATCCTTAGGACAAGAAAGAATACAGACAGTTTTTAAACTATTTACTCTGAGAATTTTAGATACTTTATGGACAGAGCAAATAGAAAAGTTGATGGAATCATTGAGAGATACAACTTCTTTGAGGGCTTATGGCGG
>JAVHOK010000050.1:0-8380 GCA_036170035.1 Minisyncoccota bacterium | reverse complement strand
TATTTTTTTGTGATTACCGCTAAGCAAAACTTCAGGGACAGACCATTTATTTTTGGTCTTTTTCTTGTCGAAAATAAATTCTTCTGGTCGAGTATAAACGGGATAACTTCCTTTTAATTCTTCTAATGACTCATTCTTCCCTAATACACCCTTAACTTGTCTAGAAACAGCATCTATAACAATCATAGCCGGTAACTCCCCTCCTGATAAAATAAAATCTCCAATAGAAATTTCTTCGTCGGCAACATATTGAGCAACTCTTTCATCAACACCCTCATAACGACCACAAACAAAAATAATATTTTTATATTTTGATAATCTCCTAGCATCTTCTTGATTAAAAACTTTTCCGCGCGTGCTAAATAAAATCACTCTAGTATTTTTTGAACTAACTTTAGGAATTATCTTTTTTTTAATATCAGAAACAGCCCTAAAAATTGGCTCTACCATTAAAACCATTCCCGGTCCTCCGCCATAAGGTGAATCGTCCACTTTGTTATAAGACCAGTCTTTTTTATTTGTTTTTTTATTTTCAACTGCCCAATCTCTAAGGTTATGTGATTTAAATGATATTATTTTTTTAGTTTTTGCCCTTCCTAAAACAGAACTAGATAAATAGTCATCAAAAACTTCTGGAAGGAGTGAAATAATATGGAAATTTAACATACCTAAATACTAAAGATAAAGACAGAAATAGTAAAGGTTTTAAAGCGTGGTTAAATTAATTAACTCTTTAGCAATAACTGTGGCCGACATTGGCTTAGAAAAAGTTATCGCTTTTTGAGACATAGATGACATAATATCTTGATTCTTTAAAATCTTATCTAATTGAGTAATAAATAAAGTATTTTTGAGATTTTCCTCTTCCACCACTAAACATGCTCCTGTTTTTGAATATTCATAAGCATTGTAAAATTGATGATTTCTAGCCGAATCAGCCAAAGGAATTAGTATAGAAGGTTTTTTAAAGTAGGCGATTTCAAAGATAGCGCCACTACCAGATCTAGAGATGATAATATCCGAAGCAATAAAAGCTTCTTTAATTTCTTTTTTAAAATAATTAACAATTTTGTATCTAGCTCTTTCTTCGGGTAATAATTTTTCTGTTGCAACAGCAATTTCGGATCTAATGCTGTCAAAATTATCAACTCCGGTCTGATGTAAAATTTGATAACGAGATAAAATCTCTGGAGCCATTTCAATAATAAAATCATTAATACGAACAGAACCCTGAGAACCACCTAATACCAGAATAAGAGGAACAGAAGAATCAAAACCAAATATCTTTTTGGCTTTTTCTTTGTCCACATCTGATTTTTCAGTTAGAAAAAATCGAATTGGATTTCCAACAACAGCTACCTTATCAGATTTTATGTAATCAAGGGTTTTTTCAAAAGCTACCCCAATTCTTTTCGCTAATTTAAAAGAAAGAGAATTAGATGATCCCGGAACACTATCAGATTCATGGACAAAAACTGGAATATTAAAAAGATAAGCAGAAAAAACTACTGGCAACGCACCCGTTCCACCTTTAGAGAAAACTACATCTGGCATAACTAAAAACATTTTCCAGATAGCTTGAATAAAAGCAAATGGCATTTTGATGGCATCAATTATATTCATAATTGAAAAGTATCTTCTTAACTTAAATGGAATAATTTTGATGATTTTTATTTCTAAAGAAATAAAATCATTGGCATATTCAAACGGCGCTCCAAAATAATAATATTTTGCATCAATATTTTTTTGAGTGCTAAAAATTTTTTTAACTTCTTCAGCGACAGCCAATAAAGGGTAGATATGACCACCTGTTCCTCCACCCGTATAACCAATTCTTATTTCTTTCATATATTTTTATAATTTTATCTTATTTTATCTTTGGGTTGCATGCTTTGATATATTAGCAATAATTCCAATCATTGTCAGTGTGACAGCTAAGGATGTTCCTCCGTAACTAATAAATGGCAGAGGAACGCCCGTAAAGGGCAAAAGCCCCGTGTTAGCGGCAATATGTATTATGGATTGAATAGCAATCACCGAAATAAAACCAATCAAAGATAACCGAGCAAAATCATCGTGAGACCGCAAAACCAAAGAAGCCCCTCTCCAAACCAATAAAGCAAAAAGTCCAATCACAAGGACTGATCCAACAAAACCAAATTCTTCAGCAATTACAGCAAAAATCGAATCTCCCATCGGTTCAGGCAAAACACTAAATTTAGTTGTTGATTTTCCAAAACCAACCCCCCATATTTTACCTGTTCCAATTGCCATTTGAGCTTGATTAAGATGATAATTGTCTATTTTTAATTTAGTAGTATTAATAACTAGTTTTGAAGATATTTTTTCTCCAATCGGATTCCAAAAAGGAGCAATTCTTTCCATTCTATAACTAGTCATTTGAGAAAGAGCGACTACTCCTAACACGCCCATCAATAAAGTCAAAAGAAAATGTTTGTAAGAAGCGCCATAAAGAAAGAACATAAGCGCTCCCGCACCAATAACAATTACAGCCATAGTAGTAGCTGGCTGAATAATAATTAAACCTGCCACAACAGCCGAAACGCTAATAAAAATCCAATATGTTTTCCAACCACTTTTAATATTTTTAATAGTTGAACTGGAAAAAATAGAAGCTAAATATAAAATGAATGTCAGCTTAAGAATTTCAGAGGGTTGAAAAGATAGTGAACCAAGATTAAGCCAACGACTAGCACCCATAGAAGAATGCCCCAAGGGGGTGAAAATAAGAATTAACAAAACAATATTTAAGGCAAAGAGCCAAAAGGCAAATTTTCTCCAATTTCTATAGTAAAAAAAATAACAAAATATAAAACCGATTATTCCAGGAATAAAACCTCTAACAATTTGATTATTAAGATAATAAAATGGATTATTTTTTTCTATTTTACCAATATCAGACGACGCAGAAGCTAAGGCAAAAAAACCAATTAAAACAAGTAAAAAAACAATTCCCAAAAAAAATCTGTCGGGCGAATGTCCGGATGAAATAGAAAATTTCTTTAAAAACATTATTTATTTTTCTTTCTTAAGATTGCGCCCTTTAGAACTGGATCTGGTACTAATTGACAATTTTCTATCAAAATATTTCCGTTGATCATAACCATAGAAACATCAAGGTCTTTATTTAATAAAACTAAATCAGCAAAATACCCAGAAGATATAAAACCACGACTTTCCAAGCCAAGCAAAGAAGCCGGAAGTCCACTAACCTTAAAAATGGCCTTTTCTAAATTAATATTTTGAACAGAGGCTTTTTTTAAGAAAGTTGTAAAAGATTTATTAGATCTATCTGGTTTAAAGGCGTTATTATTATCGGCAGTATTTGTTCCACTAGAAGAGATAAGAGAGCGAGAAGAAATAATTGCCTTGTCTACTTCTTGCTGGTTAAGATTTTCGTAAAATAAAATAGCTCTTAGTTTAGAAATAATCATTAATTCAATTATGGCTTTGGGAATGGTTAGTCCCCTATTTTGAGCAAAATCAGAAAGATTTTTTCCATTAATAATTTCAACCCCTGGGGCATTTAAAATAATAGTTTTTTCTCCGTTGATTTTTGGTAAAGCATCCAAAACTTTTTTTGAGACATCTTTGTCTTTAAGTTTTTCTATTAAAACAGAACGCTCATCTTTTTTAAATTCATCGGGCAAAAATGAATCAATAGACACAGCGCTATAAGAGAAAGGATTGATATTAAAATAGACATTAGATTTGGCGGTTTTTTCTTCAATGAGTGAAATGGCGTTTTGATATTTTTCTTCAAAACCAAGAAATGGCCTTAAATGACTAATAATAGTTGTGGTTGTCATCTCTTGCGATAATCGAAGGGCTTCTTTAACCTCTTCTTCTATGTTTTCTTTTTCGTTTCTAAGATGAGTTTCGTAGACACCTTTATTTTGTCTAACAACATCCAAAAGCGCCCTTAATTCGTGATAAGTAATTTGTTGATAAGGATAATATCCTAAACCAGTAGAAAATCCAAAAGACCCATCTTGAATAGAGCGCTCTAAAACTGATCGCAAAACCCTTAATTCATTTGAAGTTAAATTTCTGAAATCTTTAGGGTTTTTGAGAACTTCTTCCCGCATTACTTTGTGTCCAGAAAAAGTTCCAATATTGACACCGAAATTGAAACTCTTTTCAAGAACATCTAAGTACTCTTTTGTAGTTTTCCAATTGATATTAATGTGATTGGTTTTAGTCCAATTAACAAAGTGATCCAAAGAGGCATAAAAAAGAGGGGCTAAAGAAAATCCACAGTGTCCAACAATAGTGGTTGTCACTCCTTGTAAAATAAAATCTTTATGCAAAGGAGAAGAAAAAAGAGAAAGATATCTATCGGCATTGGAACTAATATCAATAAATCCCGGAACGAGATAATTTTCGTTGCCAAAAATAATTTTATCAGCTTTAGTATTAGGAAAACTACCCAGAGCAATAATTTTTTGATCACGAATAAGAACATCAGCCTTAAAAGGTGGCTTACCTGTGCCGTCAACAAGAATTATATTTTTTATTAAAGTAGTCACAAAATTATTTTTATATTTGTATAATTTCCACCTTAAACGGATCCGCGAAGGCGAAAATTTAAATTTTCAAATTAAAAATACCTCCTTATTATAGCACTTTATTTAACAATCATCCTAGAGAGAAAGAAGAGAACCAGTCCCACTCCATTACTAACAGCCGTAATAATCCAAAATCTCATCGTAACCCTAGACTCATGCCAACCAATCGCTTCAAAATGATGATGAATCGGGGTAGAAAGAAATATTTTTCGTTTAAAAAGTTTTTTTGAAATCATCTGAACTATAACCGAGAGAGATTCTATAACTAAAATTGGGGCAAAAAATGGGAGATATAAAACAGTATTAGTTAACATCGCAATCACGCCCATGGTTATTCCTAAGGCCATTGAACCCGTGTCTCCCATAAAAAATCTGGCCGGGAAAATATTAAACCACAAAAAAGCTAAAAGAGCTCCAACGATCATTGTAGAAAAAGCTGCTAAATCATAACGCCCAAGAGTAAAAGCTACCAAAGCTAACGATCCGAAAGAAAACATAGACACTCCTCCCAAAAGCCCGTCCAATCCATCGGTTTCATTAGCGGAGAAAGCCGAAGCGACAATAATAAAAACAAATAACGGGAAATACCAACCATCTATACTAATATTTCCCACAAAAGGAATATTTAATATAGACCAATCTAATTTTTCGGAAAACCAATAAGCCCCCACTAAACCAATGAGTAAATATAATATGATTTTGTGCTTGACGGTCATTCCTCCGCCCTTGGGGCCAATTTTTTTAATCCCCATAATATCGTCTGACAAACCTAGCAAAGCGGCAATCAACATAGCAAAAATTGGAAGATATGTTTGAGCGCGATCAACGACATTAAAATATTCCCATTTCCCTCCGAAAAATGAGCTTAAAAGAAAAAATAATAAAGCTAATCCTAAAACGCTGATCCAAATAATTACTCCACCCATTGTTGGCGTTCCGGCTTTTTGTTGATGAAGGTTGTAGTAGACCGGAGCCGAAGCACTCTCTCTAATTTGTTTACCAATTTTATATTTGTATAAAATTTTTGTAACAACAGGAGTAAAAAACAAAGCCACAAAGAAAGAAATTCCTGTTAAAACTAAAATTCTAATAACTTCTGCGCTCATATTTTTATTTTTTTACTTAATACATTTAAATAATTTATCCACATCAGCAAATCTATCTTGACTACCCAAAACACCTATAAAAGATAGTTTACCATTTTTTTGAAAAAGGGTCACGAGATTACCACCTGATTGATCTATATAACCAGTTTTCCCGCCAACAAATTCTTTTCTACCAGCAAACTGGTCTATATTGTTATAAATTTTTGATTTCCCAGAAGTTAATTCTTTTATAGAAACAGTTTTTTGTCTGGTAAATTCTAAAATGCTTGGATACTTATTGTAGATGAATTTTAAAAGTGTTTCTAGATCATAAATTGTGGATTGATTAAGATAAGAAAGTCCAGATGGTTCATAAAAAGAAGTTTGGCTCATACCTATCTCTTTAGCTTTGTCATTCATTTTTTGGATAAATTTTTCTTGCCCAAAATATTTTGAAAGTGCAAAAGCGGCATCGTTACTTGAAAAAACCATACCAGATTTAATCATATCCAAAGTACTATATTTTGATCCAACGGAAAAATTACCATAGTCACCAACAGCATCTTTAACATCTTGGGTTATTTCTATTTGAGCTTTTAAATCAATATTATCAATGGCGACAATAGCAGTCATTAGTTTTGTAACAGAAGCAATTGGCCATCGATAGTCAAGATTTTTTTGAAAAAGTTTTGAATTTTGATCGCTTTGAGAAACGAGATAAACCATTGCTCCTACCCCATCACAATCTTGTCCAAAATTAATTGACTCAATAGTTGACCTTTCAGAGACATCAATTTTGTTTTCAGGAATAATTTCGGGAATGGAATTTATTTTTCCTTCTTTATTTACATCAGCGGAATTTGTTTGAATCGTATCATCTTGGTTTGTTTTTGGTGTTTCAAAAATGTCACTTCCTGTTAAAAGAGCATTGGCTTGAATATTTTTACTTGGGTCATCTTGCTGTTTAGAAAAAACATCGCCCTGCTTTAATATATAAGAGGAAATAAGAATAATAAAGATTAAAATAAGAGCTTGGTATTTCATAGTTAGATGCTATTTTGATTATTTGTTTCTTCTTTAGATAAATTATTTCCTGATTTTGTTTCTTCGTTTTTGATATTATTTTTATTGATGTCTTCTACGGATTCAGAAAAAAAAGATTCTTTCATTTTCTGATATTTTTCAAACTCTGGCAAGTCCTCTACACTAGAGGCGCCAATGTGTTTGAGAAAATCAAAACTAGTTTCATATAAAAAAGACCCTCCTTTGCCAGGCTTTCTTTCCACTAATCCTCTAATGAGTAAATTACGAAGGATAAAACTAGAATTAACACCACGAATATAATCAATTTGAGTTCTAGAAATTGGTCCTAGATACGCAACCAGAGAAAGAGTTTCTAATGTAGCTGGGGTTAGATCTTCTTTTAGATCATCTTTAATAAAATCTTCTAATATAGACGAAAACTCAGGCTTGGTTGCTAAAACAATTCTATCGTTTTTATCGATTAAATAAAATCCACGATTTGTATCTTCTAATATTTTTTTATATTCCGAAATTAATTGCTCAACTTCTTCTTTTGAAGTTTTTAAAATCTTGGCAAGTTTTTCCTTAGTAATTTCCTCCCCATATATAAACAAAACAGCTTCTAGTGAGGCGATTTTTGTTAATTTTAAATTTTTGGTAATTTCTTCCATTTTATAGTTTAGTTATTTCCATCTCTTCAAATGTGCCAATCTGATTAACATCTAAAACTCTATCTCTTAATAAATGCAAAAGAGCTAGAAATAAAACAATTGACTCCCCTTTTGATTTTTGATCAATCATTTGTGAAAATCTGGAAATACCATTGATAATTTTTTTTGATATTTCAGAAATTTTTTCTTCTAATGAAAATAATTGTCGTTGAATTTTTTCTTGCTCATAAAAATAACTGCCGAGTGTTTTAATGAGTCCTTCTAAAGATTTGTTTAGTAAAAATCCATCAATATTTTTAGGCGGATAGAAAACAGTTGGCATTGAAAGAAGAAGCCCTCTGGAATATGTCTGATTAGTAGAGAGCCAGTGTTTTTTCATAAGAGCAAACAAAGGTTTAATTTGGGCATAAATTTGAATTCTTTTTTCTAATTCAAAAACACTTTCTTCTTCTTCTAGAGTTAATTCTAATTGAGGAAGAAGTGACTTTGATTTTATCAGAATTAGCCCTGAGGCAATAACCAAAAAATCAGCAAGTTGCCTTGAGTTTTTAAAAATGTCTGAGTCGTCTTGATTTTCGGAAATATTATTTTTTAAAGTTTCAATGTATTTTATGAAATCATCAGTGACTTGAGCCAAACTAATGGTAGTAATATCTAATTTCTTACTCTCAATAAGTTCAAGTAATTTATCAAGAGGGCCTGAAAATTCTTCGGTCTTTATTTCATACATACTGATTTAGTATAGCATAATGACCAATCATTCAACAAGCTCATGGCAAGCAACCTATAACTTACTATCAACAATAAAAAATAAGCAAAAATATAATTCGGTACTTTACTCACGATCGTGAGTAAAGTACCGAATTATAAAAAAGTCATAAAATAAATATAAAAAAACAGCCCCGAGAAATTTC
Organism: Minisyncoccota bacterium; assembly: GCA_036170035.1. GTDB lineage: Bacteria > Patescibacteriota > Minisyncoccia > UBA6257 > JAGOQP01 > JAVHOK01. Next base: position 98 of record JAVHOK010000050.1, on the reverse strand, counting down.
TTGGGGCTGACTAAGTTCTAATTACCATGAAAAATTGCAATCCTATATCTATTCTTAACTAAACGCTCATCCGCATGAACAATAGTTTTAATAAGAAC
>JAVHOK010000049.1:5061-8430 GCA_036170035.1 Minisyncoccota bacterium | reverse complement strand
GTGCTCTTAATGCTATTGAAATATCCGATACTATCGATCGTTTGATTATTCTGACTACTGGAGCGACAGGATATAGGCATTATGTGACACAGTATCCAGATTTAACAAGTGCACCGTTTGACCATATATTTGGAGTTGACGAAAAGCAACAAGATCAGATTTTGGCTAATGGTGATGCTTATATAACTTCTGGGACCGTTGCTGTCTCTGGAACTACTGTGACAGGAACACAAACATTTTTTACATCAGCTATGATTGGCTTTAGAATCGGTTTTGGTTCTATTGACCCGACAGCTATTTCTACTTGGTATACAATTTTAAATTATACATCAATAACATCTCTAACACTTTCTGCTTCCGCAGGAACGATTGGAGCAGGTAGTGCTTATGTGATTGATTGGAATAGTAATACTTCCCCACATTTTACAACTTCATCGCAACAAACATCTGTTTGGAGTCAAAATGGTATTGTTCATATTATAAAACATGGCACGACCGCTGCTCTTTGTCAGATGTATGCGTTACCATTTGGGGCGCACTCTACATATGCTGGTGTCACAAATCAAAGAGTTATTACTCCTATTCTTTATACAACAGATTGTGAAAGTTTTAGTCGAGTTGTTGTTGTAAATAAAAATCGTTTAGGCAGTGGTGAATTTGCTTTGAGTCCTGAATCATTTAAAATCTATTTTAGGACAAAAGGTATATATGATAATAATGGAGTATGGTCTCTAATAAAAAAAGATGGTGATTTGTCGAGTTTAGCAAGTTCTCCAAGAATTCAATTTATGATTGAGTTTGATACTATAGGTTTATCCTGTGTACCAGCAAGAATTTTTAGTTTGACAGTAATATATAATGATACAAATTATTCAACAGATTCGCATTTTCAACCTTCAATGTCAAAATCGAGTGCCATCAGTAAACAATTTGCTTGGCGATTTGCGACAGCATTTGGGGGAACTGTTCCGACTTTAAGAATACGATTGTATGATGCGGTGAGCGGTGATCTATTAATGGATGATAATACACTTGGAAATGGTGGTACGTGGGAAAAATCAACAGATGCTTCTACTTGGGTGGCATACGATACTACAGATAAAGGGAATGAAACGACATACATCCGCTATACACCACTTTCTTTATATGATAATATTAAAATCAGAGTGGTCTTGACTCAATAATTATTTTTTATTAATTAATTTTTTAAATTTATGATTTATTTAACAAAAGGGCAAAAGCTTTTTAATAATGAAGGATTGGTTGTCTATGATCCAACTGGTTATTATGAGGATGGAGCAACGGTTGTTTGTGCTATGATTTTTAATCCCGAAGAACCGGTTTGTCGTTATGAAGCAAAGTTTATTGCTTATGGGGACCAAGTTTATAATATTTCCGATGAAGAAAAGTTAGTAGAAGAAATAAAGAAAATTGACTCAGAAACTCTTTTAGGAAAAACAAAAGAAGAAGTTACTGCTGATAAACTTGTACAGGATATTCAAACTGTAGATAGCCCGACACCAGAACTTGGGACTGAACCTACTCCAGAGTTAACTCCAGAACCAACTTCAACTCCTACTCCTGAACCTACTCCAGAGTTAACTCCAGAACCAACTTCAACTCCTACTCCTGAACCTACTCCAGGGTTAACTCCAGAACCAACTTCAACTCTTGATCAACCAGTAAGTCTTTTTGTTCGAAAAAACAAAAGAAAAATATCTTAATATTTTATATTTATTATGGCATTAATTGATATTGTTGCACAAACAGGTGATGAACAGGATTTCATTTTAGAAATTCCTGTGGGGAATGCTGGTTATATGCCATCTGATATTTTAATCGGAAGTGGTGGTGTTCCTTTGTCTGTAGAGATACCGATTATAGTTTCGGGTGGGGGAGGGGGAAATATATTTATTATATCTGAATAAAAAATTATTTTGATTTATTTTTAAAAAAATAAAAGAGTGTCAGAGATCGAAGATTAGCAAAATGTATTTATATTCATCTGTTTATGAAAAAATTAAACAAAAAACTTTCTGATTACTATCAATATTTGGATGATCTTAGAAAAAGCATATATCGTTTAGTCTTTGTTTTTATTGTTTTTTTTGTTGTTGGATTTTTCAGCTCGGGACAAATTCTAAAACTTATCATTAAGTTTTTTAATGTTAAAAATGCTATTATTGTTACAACTTCTCCATTTCAGTTCCTTGACTTAGCTATGAGTATAGGAACTTATTTAGGTCTAGTTATTTGTTTTCCTTTGTTAGTTTATTATCTGTATGATTTCTTAAAATCTGGGTTAAATAAAAACGAAAAAAAATTTTTCTTTCTTATTTTACCCACGAGTTTAGTTTTATTTGTTGTTGGATTTAGTTATGGATTTAGTGTTTTATACTTTACTTTAGGTTCTATTGCGACATTAAGTTTGGGCTTAGGTATGCAAAATCTTTGGGATATAAATACTTTTTTGTCACAAATAATAATGACATCTGCATTATTAGGTTTAATTTTTGAATTTCCTATTGTCTTAACTTTTTTTGTCAAAATTGGAATTATTACTCCAAATTTTTTAAAAAGTAAAAGAAGGCATTCTTATTTTATAATGTTTGTTGTTACTTCTTTACTTCCACCAACTGATGGATTATCACTAATTGTTATGGTTATCCCTCTGATTATTATTTTTGAAATAACTATTATGATTAATTCTATTATTTATCGCAATCAGACTCATCTATCTCAAGAAAATTTTAAAATACAAACTCATCAGAATGTTTAAAATATTTAACAAAAAATTTTTTATCCTACTTATTTTATTATCAGGTTTTATTTCTGCCAATTTTGCTTTAGCGGCCTATGAAAGAATATCTCCCGGAGAAATAATAACAATTGGAGAATTTGTTTATGATGATGATTTTCAGGCAACTACCACTCCTTGTACTCTTTCTGTTTATGATCCCACTGGATCCTTGATTGTTAATGAAGTTTCAATGACGGCGCTTAGTAGTGGTTGGCATTATTATAATGTTACATCAACCGATGTTAAAGGATCTTGGCCAACAACTATGACTTGTGGAACTCTTGGAGGGGGAGATCTAGCAAAATTAGATAAAACTTTTATTGTTGGTTATGTAAATGCTTCTACGACTGATATATCTAATGCTATTTGGAATGATAGTGCTCGTACTTTAACTGATTATTCTACTTCCACAATTGCTTCTGGCGTTTGGAGCGCAACAGGAAGAACGCTTTCATCTTTTGGAACTCTTATCTCAGATATTTGGAGTAATAGCACTCGTACTCTCTCTTCCTTTGGAACATTAGTCGCTGACATTTGGAACAACTCCACAAGAACTCTCTCTTCCTTTG
>JAVHOK010000049.1:0-4961 GCA_036170035.1 Minisyncoccota bacterium | reverse complement strand
GAACTCTTGTGGCTGATATCTGGAACAATGGAACTCGCACTCTCTCAGAAGCTCTCTTAGGTAATGGAGATAAGTTGGCCACCAATTCATACATAGACACAGCTACTTCTACTATTATTACCGAAGTTCTGGCTAACCGTACCCTCATCAATAACCTCAATAATATCTCCGCTACTGATGTTTGGAACTCTGCTTCAAGATCTCTGACTGATTATTCGACTTCAACTATCGCTTCTTCTGTTTGGGATAGAGCCACAAGCACTCTCTCTACTCTCGGTTCTGTTGGAAAACATCTAGTTGATAATCTTGATGCTCAAGTTTCATCTCGTGGCACAAGTACTTTGACTGCCGCTGATATCTGGAACGCTGGCACAAGATCTCTGACTGATTATTCGACTTCATCTGTGGCTCTGGCTGTTTGGAATAATGCTGCCAGAACTCTAACTAGTTATGGAAATGATATTACAGCTGCTGATGTCTGGAATGTCTTATCTGGAAGTTTGACTTTGGATAACAGCATTGGAAAACAACTGGCCACTAACATTGATTCAACTGTTTCATCCAGAGCTTCTCAAGCTTCCATTACTGCCCTTAACAACATCTCTGCTTCTGATGTCTGGTCTTATGCTAATCGAAGTATCACTGACCCAGCTTCTGTCTGGGATTATGCCACAACTCTTATCGGAACTAACGGTTCTGTCGGTAAACTTATCAAAGATAATCTAGATGCTCAAGTTTCATCTCGTTCTTCTCATACTGCCGCTGATGTCTGGAATGTTGTTGGAAGGACTCTGACCTCTAACGCCAACTTCAATGATCCTTCTTCAGCCACTATCGCTTCAGCTGTTTGGTCACAAGCGACAAGAGATCTAACTAGTTATGGAAATGATATTACGGCTGCTGATGTCTGGAATGTTTTATCGGCTAACTTAACGACTAACGGGACTGTTGGAAAACAACTGGCGACTAACATTGATGCAACCGTTTCTTCTCGTTCTACTCTAACCGCCGCTAATGTTTGGGAATATGCCAACAGAACTCTCTCTTCCTTTGGAACTCTTGTGGCTGATATCTGGAACAATGGAACTCGCACTCTCTCAGAAGCTCTATGGACAGTTTCGACATCTGACTTTGGAACAATCACGGCAGGAAGTAATTATCTAGCAACTGTTACAACTATTTATAATGGAACGCTAACGGATTCATTAAATGTACCTACGGTAACTGTTTATGATCCGGGGCGTAATGTAATTGTAAATAGTGTTGCTATGACAAGAACTGCCACTGGAACATATTCATATTCATACACAACTGCTAGTAACGCTCCAGCAGGTACATGGGAAAGTGTTTTCTCTGCTACCGTAGGAATAGGTAAAACTTTAACGGGTAATGATTATTGGAGCGTCGCGGTTTCACCGCCTCAGGTAATCATTAATAGTATTTCAGATAATACCATCCCAACAATTAGTGCTAATGTCACCATCACAAACGAAGGTTTAACCGGATATGAATATCAATATGAATGGTGCGTTGTCTCTAGTGTTAATAATGCTTGTGGTGGCGGAGATGATGTATTTCATTCTACAGCAGCTAAATTTATTAATCCCGGAGAAGATTGGAATACAAATTTAACGGCTAATGTTTCGACAATAGGCAATTATTATTTCAAAGTAATTGTTTACTTTGGTACCGACAATTCAGGAGCTTCTAGATCTTTTACTGCTCAAGCTGAGGTAATTACTCCACCTGCAGGTGGTGGAGGGGGTGGTAGTGGTGGTGGCAACAACAGCGTTGTTCCTACTCCTTCAACTACTCCAATAAACTCTGTTTGTAACGATGCGGATTTTAACAACGATAAAAAAGTTAATTCCGTTGACTTTTCAATTCTCTTAGCTTTTTGGAAAACTTCTTGGCCGTTTAGAAACAAATGCGTTGATATCAACAGTGACAAACAAGTTAATTCCGTTGACTTTTCAATTCTTATGTATCAATGGGGGAGTAAAAAATAAAATACAAAAAAATGAATAAAACCAGATCATCACTTATTATTATTTTATTTCTTACAATATTTATTTTAGTATCAGGATTAGTTTCTGCAGCTACAATCTATCCAGAGATTAATACTCAAACTGTTTCTGTCGGAGATACGATAATTGTTAATGTATTATTAAATCCACTAGATAAAAAACCAAATGTAGTTGAAGGTAATATTTTGATAAAAGAGGGGATGGACAAAATAGAAATATCAGAGTTTAGTCTAGCAAATTCGGTTTTAAATTATTGGCCAAGAAATCCATCTTTTGACAACAAATCAAAAATTTCTTTTACAGGTGGAGTCCCAGGTGGTTTTGGTGAAAAAGCGGGATTACTTTTTAAGATAATCTTTCAGGCAAAATCAGAAGGAAAAGTTATTTTTACACCATCAGATATTAAGGCCTATAATAACGATAATCAGGCTAGTTTAGTCCCTGTTTCTGTTAATTCTTTGACAATAAACATAGGCCCCAAAAATGGAGGATTATCCAAAAATCAATGGCTAGATATTATTTCTAATGATAGCAAATCTCCAAAAGATTTATCCGCTATTATTGGTCAAGATGATATGATTTTTGATGGTAAAAAATTTCTCGCTATCTCTGCGATTGATGACCAATCAGGCATAGATCATTACGAAGTTATAGAGGGCAACGGTTTACCTGTTAGAAGTGGGAGCAATTATGTTCTTCAAGATCAAACAGAATCGTCACCTATCATAGTGACTGCTTTTGATAAAGCCGGGAATTCTAGTAAAATTACAATAAATCCAAAAAGTAAAATCTCTTATATCAAGACAATTATTTATTCAATTGTTTTGGGAATATTATTATTTTGTCTATTTAAACTTTTTAAAAAATATAAAAAAAGTAAATTGGATAAAAATGGAATATAAAAAAATCTTCCCAAAAAACAGGCTATTTAATTTTTTGCTAGTTGTTGGTTTATTTTTGTTTTTTATTATTCCGTCACCCACAAAAGCCGCCTCTTTATATTTAAAACCTTCTGTAGAAAATTTTGTAGTAGGAGATATATTTATTGTTAATATTCTAGTAGACACGCAAGGCATTAATATTAATAACGGAGAAATTAATTTAAATTATCCAACGGATTTTCTTGAAGTTGTTTCACTCAACAAGTCCGCCTCCATTTTTTCTCTATGGGTAGAGGGGCCATCTTTTTCTAATAATGCAGGAACAGTTTCTTTGGTTGGGGGATTGCCTACGCCGGGTTTTAAAGGTTCATCTGGAAATATAATCAGTATTAATTTTCGTGCCAAAAAATCTGGTGTTGCTTCTCTTATTTTTTCTTCTTCTGCCATTCGTGCTAACGACGGTGAAGGGACAAATGTTTTAACAAGTTCAGGAAGCGCTCAATTTACACTAGGTAAAATCGCTCCCGCTATTCCAGAGGCCACAACGCCTTCTATAAAATCAGGTACTCCTTCAGCTGTTCAAATTATATCTCCAACTCATCCCGATCCAAATAAATGGTATTCTAAAAAAGACGCAGAATTTAATTGGAGCTTACCATCTGACGCCACCGCTGTTCGGCTTTTATATGACAAAAATTCAAATAGCCAACCAAGAGTTCTCTATGATCCAGCAGTTTCAGAAAAGAAAATTACCAGTCTTAAAGATGGAACTTATTATTTTCATGTTCAATTACGCAACAATAATGGTTGGGGCGGAATTTCTCATTTTCGTTTTCAAATTGATACACAATCTCCAGAGCCATTTGATATAAAATTTGTTGATGGCAATGAGACAAATAACTCAAGACCAAATGTTTTATTTAGCACCACGGATTCTATGTCTGGTATTGATCGCTACAAGGTTAAAATTGGTGAAGGTGATTCTTTTAATGTTTCCCCTAATGATGTTTCTAATGGAAATCCTTATTCATTGCCAATTCAAGGCGCAGGCAAGAGAACTATTCTAATTCAAGCTTTTGATAAAGCTGGTAATTATAGTACTGCCGTTGAAGATTTCAAAGTTATACCAATCCCTCCTCCTGTTATTAAAGAGTATCCTAAACAGGTAGAAACGGGAGAAAACTTCTTTGTTCTTGGAGTTTCCAACACATATAAAAAAGTTAGTGTTTGGCTTCAAAAAGAAAAAAATGATGCAAAAAGATTTATAGTTGAAGCTAATCAAAACGGAGAATTTACTTTTACTCCAGATGAGACTTTAACTGATGGTGTTTATAAATTATGGGCCGCATCGGTCAATGATCAAGGCGTAGAAGGTTTACCTACTGAAAAAATTAATATTGTTGTAGAAAAATCAGCAATTTTTAGAATTGGATCATATGCTGTTAATGTTCTTGCTGTTATTGTTCCGCTTATTTCTATTGTCTTTATTCTTTTTCTTACCGTTTTATACGGATTAAAAAAATTCTCATCTCTTAAAAGGAATCTTAGAAAAGAGATTCACGAAGTGGAGTCTACTCTTTCTAAGGCGTTTTATTTATTAAAAAAGACAATAGAAGATCAAGTCACAACCCTTGAAAAAGCTGGTAGTAAACGAGATTTGACAGATGAAGAAGAAAAAATAATCAAACAACTCAAGAAAGATCTTGGTACTGCAGAGAGACTAATTAAAAAAGAGATTAATAGTATTGAGGAAGAAATAAAATAATGATTAGTTAGTCAAAATTTGACTTTTTATGTGTTTTTATTGTATATTTATCAAACTATTTATTAATCATCACCGAATATGGCAAAATCAAAATTCAGTATAAATTTAGTCCGATTAAAATGCTCCGAATGCAAAAGAGTCAATTATTATACCCATAAAAATAAAAAGACATTTGAAGGAAAATTAGAACTTAAAAAATATTGTAAATGGTGTCGCGCTAGTACCAAGCACATAGAAGGTAAAAAATAAAATAAAAATCTCCCAATTATCAGGGAGATTTTTATTTTA
>JAVHOK010000048.1:0-32944 GCA_036170035.1 Minisyncoccota bacterium | reverse complement strand
TTATTGTTGGCTTAAGAGGATCTGATGGAAGAACAGAAATTGTCTCAAATCTCAAAGAAGGGGATAGAATTTTAACAAATTAATTGACAAAACATTGAGTATTTTAATTCAAACAAAAAATTTATCCAAAATTTATAAAGAGATAGGTGACGATGAAACTATTGCCTTAGATAAAACAGATCTTGAAATAAAAGAGGGCGAATTTGTTGCAATTATTGGCCCATCTGGATCTGGTAAATCAACCCTGATGCAAATCCTTGGTTGCTTAGATAGACCAACATCTGGGGAGTATTATTTTGAAGGAAAAGAAATTACAAAATACACAGACGATGAAATAGCTAAAATCAGAGGAGAAAAAATGGGTTTTGTTTTTCAGGCTTTTAATTTGTTACCAAGATTAAGTGTTTTAGAAAACGTCAAATTACCATTGATTTATTCAGACACATCAGACCATAAAATAAATGAAATTTCAAAAGAAATGATTGATTTAGTCGGGTTATCAGATAGATTGAATTTTAAAGCATCTAATCTTTCTGGAGGACAAAAACAAAGGGTAGCTATTGCCAGAGCTCTTGTTAGAAGTCCAAAAATAATTTTTGCCGATGAACCAACTGGTAATTTAGATTCTAAGTCAGGAGCAATTATTCTTGAGTTTTTACAGAACCTTCATCGTCAAAAAGGAAACACTATAATAATTGTTACACATGAAATGTATGTCGCCCAATCAGCCGAAAGGATTATTCATATTAAAGACGGGAAAATAGACAAAGATGAAAAAGTCCAAAATAGAAGACTAATTTCTAAAGATGGTTTTATAAAATAATATGAGATTAAAAGATACTTTTAAAATGTCCATTATTGGACTCTCTACTCATAAGTCAAGATCATTTTTGACAATTTTGGGTATTGTTATTGGCATTGCTTCTATTATGCTGGTTATGTCTATTGGCCAAAGCGCTCAACAACTTATTGTTGGACAAATCCAAAGTTTGGGCCCAAATAATGTCTTTGTTTTACCAGGAAGAGAAGCGGGATTTTCAGCTGCTACATTATTTTTGGATTCATTAAAACAAAAGGATTATGAAGATTTACAAAACAAAAACAATGTCCCTGACGCAGTAGATGTTATTCCTTTTGTTTCTGGAGCTGCCACTATTTCTTATGAAAATGAAGTCCAAACAAAAAAAGTAGCGGGAACAACAGAAAAAGCTCTTAAGGGTTTTAATTTAGAAATGCAAGAGGGAGATTTTTTTTCCAGTACCGATGTGGATTTTAAAAGCCAAATTGTTGTATTAGGGGGCAAGGTTAAAGAAAAATTATTTGGTGAATCAACTGCTGTTGGTCAAAAAGTAAAGATTAAAGAAAAAAACTATAAAGTTATTGGGGTTTTAAAAAACAAAGGATCTTCCGCTGTTAGTATGGACGAGAATATTATTTTGCCATACACAACTGCTCAACAATATATCACCGGAACAAAACATTTCACTCAATTTGTTATGGTTGCCTCTAGTCAAGAAACTCTACAAAATATGATTAAAGATACAAAAATAGTTTTAAGAAATAATCATAACATAGATAATCCCGATAAAGACGATTTTTCTGTAAGAACATTAGAAGAGTTAGCCTCAACCATTGGGACAGTTACTACTATTTTAACCATACTATTAACATCCGTGGCCGCCATTTCATTAGTTGTCGGAGGAATTGGAATTATGAATATTATGCTAGTTTCTGTCACAGAAAGAACTAGGGAAATTGGATTACGAAAAGCCATTGGAGCCACTAATAAAAATATTTTAATGCAATTTTTAACTGAAGCTGTTTTATTAACAATCACCGGAGGAATTATAGGGATTATTTTAGGAACATTACTTAGTTTTATAGCTTCTTATGCCGTTACTGCTTTTGCTGGACTAAATTTTCCGTTTGCTTTTTCGTATCAAGGTGCATTTTGGGGAGTTTTTGTCTCTAGCGCAATTGGATTTATATTTGGAATATTTCCAGCTAGACAGGCCTCCAAAAAAAGCCCAATGGAAGCTCTTAGATACGAATAGTTTGACATAGATAATATAATGGTGTTATTAATATATTAGCTCTTACAAGATAAAAAGAGGAGAAAAAAGATGCCAAACAAAAACAACGAGTCTCTATTTCAATCAGAGATGATTTGTTATTGTTCACCCAATCTTTTAAGTAGTTTAGTTGTTGTAAGAACGATGGGTGGTTGTCGTACCCCAGAAGAACTTATTAAAATTCTTTGTGATATTGATATTATTAGAGGAGAACTTAAATTAGAAGGAATTGAAAAAGATGCCTTCCTCGAAGCGGTTACGGAAATGTGGGGAGACTTTGAGGCTCATCATATTGAGCAAATTTACGAATTGTTGAGAAACGATACTCCGACGCTGTTAAGAATGGCTGTTCATCAATAAGATAAGATCATGTAAACATCAAAATCACACGCACCTCATTCCAATGAGGTGCTTTTTAATCTTCACTTTAATTGTGCTACAATTAAACAAAATAATTTAATTATTTATTGTAAATATGAATGAATTTTTTTTAAGCCCCAGTTTATTATTGGTTCAAAAATCATTTTTGGGAGGTTTTTTTATTTATTGTTTATTATTGTTTATTATTAGCAAAAAGAATCTATATACAAAAGAAACAATAGTTATTTTATTTAAAAAAATATTTTATAGCTTAATTGTCTACTATATTTTTTTCTCTCTTATATTATCCATCGGACAATACTTAGTTTGGAATTCCAATCCAATTACTAAAAATTTATTAAGTAGTCCAATTAGTCAAAACGTCTCTGCTCCAATATTCAAATCATTATCGTTTTTATCCAATAGTTCACTTGGATATTTTACCTACTATATTATGGGGAGAATTTGGATAGGATTGTTTTTGTCTATTTTGTCTGGAATAATTTTTTGGTATTTTTTAAAAATCTTAAGAAAATACAACAACAGATTTTTTGAAGATGGCGAAGTAGAACTAGGCGGGGTTTGCGCCTTAATACTTGGTTGGCCAAATTTTGTTATTTTTCTTCCTTTGATATTTTTATCAGTTATTTTTATTTCATTATTTAAAATAATATTTTTAAAAGAAAAATTTACAACACTTGGTTATCCATTTTTACTAGCTACTCTCATAACCATTTTCTATGGCATTTATTTAATTAAATTTTTAAATCTTGAGGTATTAAAGATTTAAATTATCCTTCTTCAACATAATCAGCACTTCTTATGATTTATAATGACTTGCGGTGGGCACGATCAAACTAATACAGTTAAATGATAAAATAATCTGCTTTCACAACTTTAAAGTTTGAATTTTTAATTTTAAATTTCTACCATGAAAAACATCTGGAAAAAACTATCTAAAGCCGGTCCAATTTTTGCCCTAGCTCCAATGCATGATGTCACTGATTCAGCTTTTAGATCTATAGTGGCTATATGTGGTAAGCCAGACATATTTTTTACAGAATTTGTCGCTATTGATGGATTGACAAACCCAAAAGGAAGAAAAAAAATAGAAAAATATTATTTAACTTACAGCAAAGAAGAAAAGCCCATAATCGCTCAAATCTGGGGATCGGACATCAAAAAAATGAAAGAATCGGCCAAAATAATAGCCAGCTTTGGTTTTGATGGAATAGATATTAATATGGGTTGTCCTGATAAAAGAGTTATTAAATCGGGCGGAGGAGCTGGACTTATAAATAACCCAAAACTTATGAAGGAATTGGTCCTAGCTTGTAAAGATGGATCAAAAGGATTACCCGTTTCAGTTAAAACTAGAATAGGATTTGATGAAATAAGTATTGAAAAATGGTTACCGATTTTACTTGAGGCAAAACCTGATGCGTTAACTATTCATGCCAGAACAAAAAAAGAATTATCTAAAGTTTTTCCACATTGGGATGTTGTTAAAAAAATTTCTTTTCTTGTTAAAAAAGAGGGGATTATTCTTATTGGAAATGGTGATATAAAATCTTATGCTGATGGACTCTCAAAAATTCAAGAATATAACCTAGACGGAATTATGATTGGTAGAGGTGCCTTGGGCAATCCATGGATTTTTAATAAAGATGTAGATTCCAACAATATTTCTACTAAAGACAAAATAAATCTAATGATTCAGCATGCAAAAATATTTGAAAAAAGATATAAAGATATAAAAAAATTTCCTCACGTTAAAAAACATCTCCATGCTTACATCCAAGGATTTGAGGGCGCCAAAAAATTAAGATCTCAAATAATGCTTGCTAAAGATTCTCTAGAAATTGAGAAGACGGCTTTGGATTGGTTAAAAACAGCCAAAAAATAGGTGATTATTTAACTACATTTATAATAGATAAGTAGAAAACAAGACATCTCTATTGCTTTTTACTTACTTGTCCTAAATGAGCAATGAAAATCGAAGTGGTTACTTATTACCTTTTGCCTATCTTTTTATGGATTTTTGGGCTTTTTTATGGCATAATTAACCACAGAGTTATGATAAATAGGGGAGTAATTACTAGATATTTTTAAAGAAACTCTAAAAACTAATGAATTACAACAAATCAACACGCTTGACCAATAGTATATTATATATTATTATATTTATATTCTTATTTTTACAAGGAAATATTTTTACTTATGCTCAAGTCTCCAAAACAGAAATAGAACAAAAAATTACTTCAAAAGGAGAGGAGCTTAAAAAAATAAATGAGCAAATATTAGAAAATCAGAAAAAATTGACCGAAACACAAAGTCAAAAACAATCTCTAACCACTGAAGTAAAAAAAATTGACTCAACCATCAAACAAATAGATCTTGGTATTAAATCAAGTGAAATTGTTATTGATAAGTTAGGATATGAAATAGAATCTCTTCAAGGAGATATATCTGAATCAGAAAAAGATGTCAATCAAAAAGAAATTGCCATTGGCGACATCTTTAGAGACCTACAAAACAAAGATAACGAGACTCTATTAATTTCATTACTAAAAAACAAAACATTGTCTCAAAGTGTTTTTGAAATTCAAACTCTTTCCGATGTTAATAAAAAATTAGTTGAAAAAATAGATGAACTAAACAAAGCCAAAAAAAAACTCTCAGGCACACTTCAAGTCACAGCTACAACTAAGGACAATAAAGAAATAGAAAAAGAAAATCTAAAAAATAAAAAATCCATTGCCACCGATGTTAAACAAGAGAAAAGTAATTTTTTAGCTCAAACAAAGAATAAAGAACAGATCTATCAAAATTCTCTTAAAGAATTAGAGAAGAAACAGCTTGAAATTGCCCTGGAAATAGAAAAAATGGATAGTCAGTTAAGAGGTCAAATAGATTACAAAAACCTTCCCAAGAAAGCCCCAGGCTTATTATTAAGACCCGTAAAAGGTCCAATAACACAAGACTACGGCGCTACTAAGTTTGCTCAAAAGGCCTATGCGGGAAAGTGGCACAATGGTTTAGATTTTGGAGCTCCTATTGGAGAACCAATCTATGCATCGGCTGATGGGGTTGTGGTTTCTGTTGAAAATCAAGACAAATATTGTAATAAAGGCGCTTACGGAAAATATGTTGCTATCAAACATAATATCGGTTTAACAACCATATCTGCTCATATGTCTATGTATACAGTCAAAGAAGGAGATATAGTTAAAAAAGGACAGATTATTGGTTATGTAGGAAAAACTGGATTTGCTACAGGCCCACATTTACATTTTACCGTCTATGATTCCTCAACTTTTAGAATTGGCCCAAGTAATTCTTGTGGTCCTAAAATGCCATTTGGTGGAGATATAAATCCGAGAAATTATGTATCTCTATAAATAAGCGACAAAAATAAAAACACAAAAAAATAAATAAACTATAAATTATAAATATGGGAGGAAATATATTTTCAAATACAAACATCAAAGAAACTATAGGCCCTATTATAGATTTTCTTAAAAACAACGGGCTTTGGAGCATATTAGAAACATTATGGAGCGTAGTCAGTCAATTTTTTATAATGATCACAAACTGGTTAGATTTAAAATGGAACGGAGATCTTTTCGGATTATTAATATCTTTCTTTAAGTTTGCTATAAATATTTTTATAGTTTTATTCAATATCTTAATGGATGTTTTTAGATGGATAACGGGCTTTGTTGGTTGATCCCCTAAAACACATATAAACATCTGTCGCAAAAGAATTATTGTGCGACACATAGTATATAGAAAAACCAGCCATTTTCTCACTCCTCTCAGTATTAAATACCATTCTCATTGACTTACTAAAAGTAAATATATTTTTATATTGTCTTATATTATTTATTACACTTAACCTATAAGTATTTTTAAAAAAATAATTAAATAATTCTTAAAATTTAAATTTTTACGCTTATCCTCCCTCTCCCCTTTCCCATCAAAATTAGCTCTCTAAGACAAATAATTTTCTCTATACCGCATACAGCATACATTATACTTTTGATTACCTATTCATATTTTTTATGCTAACATTCTATTCTATGGATAAAATTAATGAATTTAAAGAACAGGGCGGATATGAAATAAATGGGATATGGTATCCTCGAGTCACAAAGATAGTAGAAATAAAATCCAAACCAGCTTTATATAAATTTTATGGTGGACTAAAAAGTTTTGAGGAAGGAGAAGCAATAAAGATATTATCAGCCGAGCAAGGAACGCTTATTCACGAAACAATAGAAAATATTTTAATGGGAGAGAATAGTCCCATTAATCCAAGCGTCCAACCAGCTGTTACTGCTTTTAATGAATTTCAATCTACTCATAGTATCAAAGCTGAAAATAAATTTATAGAAAAAAGAGTTATTAACTTAAAAGAAAAATATGCTGGAACTGTTGATGGATTAGTTTCTATTGATGGCAAATTTGGAGTTTTAGATATAAAAACATCTGGATCTATATATAGAGATTACAATCTCCAAACTTCTGCCTATATGGCCGCCCTTGAAGAAGAATTCCCTAGCCTAGAAACTAGATGGATATTAAGAATTGATCAACATAAAAAATGTTTAAGGTGTGGAGCTGTTTTAAGAAGTAAAGGCGGTAAAGATAGCGTTAAAATTCCATGGACAGGCAACAAAGCAGATTATGCTAAATCATTTTCTTGTCATCACCAATGGTCAGAAGTCGTTGGAGATATTGAATTAAAAGAATGTCTAAATTGGCAATCTGATTATCAGGCCTTTTTAGGAGCAAAAAAATTATGGGAGTGGGAAAATGAAGATGTTCTCAAAAAAATAGGCTATCTCTAAAAAAATAAGCACAAATTATGTGCTTATTTTTTATTAACCCGAACATTTGTTTATAATAATTGGCGTTTCTGTAAAATCTCTTGCATATAAATATCCCAAACCAAATGCCAAAGAAAACAAAAGAGTTGTTACAATAAATATTAAAATATCTTTTTGATTATCTCTTATCCATTTTTTGATATTAAAAAACATATTTTTTATAGATTAATATAAGTGTCCCAATATTTATAAAGCTCTGTTGTTGCTATTAAATCTCTTAAATTATATCTGGCTATCTCAAAAATTTCTCCTTCGTTAAACATCTTGGTTACATCTTCCCCCTTCACCCCCTCTTCTTTTGGACTACTAATTCCAAAAGCTTTTGTATACATATGTAAACTAAATTTTCTCCTAACTGCTCCATAAAAAGATAACTGATCGGCCAAATCAATATGTAACGCCTGATTACTTTGATAAGAAGTGTAACGATTAGCCATTAAATTTTTTGACGGCCTTATTCCCAACATTGCTGATCTAATCATTAAATAAGGAACATCAAATCCCCTTCCATTAAAAGAAACAAATGTTTTATAAGAATTAACTAACTCCCAAAACTTTTCAATAATTTCTTTTTCTGTTCCCCAAAATAACTGACAATTTTCATCAATTTCATTAACTTGCTTTCCTTTGATGCCTTTATTTTGACAAAGAATTTGAGCTTTTCCTGTGTCAGGATTTAAAGCCCCAATCGCCACCACCTCTCCAGTCAAAGGATAAAAAGCCAAACTTTCTTTAATCTCTTTTTCCTCATCGTCACTTTGAGCATATTTGAGCATGTATTCTTGTGATAGATCATCCAATGCTTCAAAATCTATTCCGGCCGTTTCAATATCAAAAACTAATTTTGGTGTTGACATAATAAGCCATTATACTATATACTAAACCCACTAACAACATTAATAAATTATCCCAAATGGGTTATTTTTCAATGTCTATAAAAAAATTATTATCTAATATATGGCACATACAAAGCAATTAGGCTCTACTAAGTTAGGCCGAGAGTCAGAATCAAAACGTCTTGGAATAAAATGTCAAAATGGACAGAAAGTTAGATCTGGTCAAATTTTGATTAGACAAAGAGGATCTAAATATCTTGCTGGTGCAAATGTTAAAATTGGAGGAGACGATACTCTCTTTGCTGGAAAACCAGGGATTGTTTCTTATAAACTAGTTAAAAAAACAAGATTTGATGGCAATGATAGATATGTCACTAGAATTAGTATTACCGCTTAACAAATAAAAACATCCCTTGATTATATTAGGGATGTTTTTATTTTACTCTGGTTTTATATTTATATTAATATCTACTTTTTTTGTATACTCTCCCCTGCCAACTCTAATAGGAACTTTTATTTCTCCTAATTCTTTTATTGGTTTAATATCAATGTGAACATCTTGAATGTTAAGCAAACTACCAAAAGAATCATTTATCTCTTGAGCAACTTTTTTTGTAATCTCGTCTTTATGAAGAGAATTAAATACCTCTCCATTTTCACCAGTTTTCAAATGAAAAATAAATTCTTTTTTTGGTAATTTAGAAACAATTTCATCTAAAACTTTTTTTCTTTTTTCTTCTTGATTTTTTTCTTTTTCTTTTTTGTCTTCCCAATCTTTAATTATTCCCAAAGTTGCAATTCTTGCCAATCCCTTAGGAAGCAAAGCATTTTTTGCATAACCGTCAGAAATATCTTTAATCTCCCCTTTCCTTCCAATTTTTGGAACATCTTTTAGAAGAATAATTTTCATAGATTTTATTTAATTTTTTCTTTTAAAATATCTACAGCCTTTTTAATCCATTGATTTTCAGCTTCAACTTTATCTTTTTCATAATCTTGTGCTGTTGGTTCCTCAAATATAACATCTGGCATAATTCCATTTTTATCTATTAGATTACCCTTTGGAGTCAACCAATGAGCAATTGTTAATTTAAGCATTGATTGATCATTCATAGGAATAACCTCTTGGACAGTCCCTTTCCCAAAACTTTTTTGTCCAGCAATAATTGCGCCATTATTTTCTTTCAAAGCTCCTGCCAAAATTTCAGAGGCAGAGGCTGATCCACCATCCACCAAAACTACTACTGGAACATCTTTAAACAAAGACGGTCCTCTTGATTCATATACTTGATTTTCTTTCTTATCTCTAAACTCTTCCGTTACAATTATTTTACCTTTGTCCACAAACCAACCCGATATTTGAACAGCTGAATCTAAGTATCCACCCGGATTACCCCTAAGATCAAATATAATTGCCTTTGAATTTGATAACGCTATTTTAACAGCAGTTTGATAAAAAAGAGAATATGATTTCTCATAAAAATTATAAAGCCTAATATAAGCAATCTCTCCGCCATCTTTTTCCTTTCCATCTAATCCTAATTGTTTAAAATCCAAAGTTGGAACAACTATTGTTCCCCTTTTTATTTCAATAACTTTTTCTTTATCTAATCCACTCCTAGTTATGGTTAGTTTTACAATTGTTCCCTTTTCCCCCCTTATTTTTTTAACGGCTTGATCAGTAGAAAAACCAAAAGTACTTTCTCCATCAATTTTTATAATTCTATCCTGAGACATCAATCCTGCTTTTTCTGCCGGAGTATCTTTGAGTGGAGAAATCACTACAAGTTGTCTGTCCTTATTAAGCCCTATCTCCGCTCCAATCCCACTAAACTCACCGCTTATCTCCTGATTAAAATCATTTGCTTCTTTTGGAGGAAAAAAATTGGAATTAGGGTCATCTAACGATTCAACCATACCGGATATTGCTCCATAAAGTAATTTTTGATTGTCTCTTGTTTTATCCTCAGAAACGTATTTATTTTTGACTATCTGCCAAACATTCCAAAATTTATTAAAATCAACGACTTCTCCTTTTTTGGGATCAATCACACCCTCAACTTTAATAATTTGAGGATCTTTTGCTCCTTGAATATGACCAGCATAATAGGCCCCAGAAATACTTCCAAAAATCAAAACGCATCCTACAAATCCAAGTAATAAATTTCTTTTATTTTTTGTATATATATTTTTTAAGTTAAACATTTGGAAATATTATCACAAAACCCCAATTATCTCAAATCAAAAAAAGACAATTGATTTTAATGGTGTTTTTGGTATATTATTACAGTAAAGATGATTAATAAAGACTACCTAGACACCTTAAAAGAAAGAGCCAAAAAAAGCCATGTTTACAAAAAACATCAGCTCACTGGGCTTTTAATGGCGCAAGACTTAAATGATTCCGAGCACAAAACTCTCTATATGAAGATGGCTAAATATATCAGCAATCAAAAATTAATGGAGATAGTTAAAGACATAAAAGAAAGAAAAAATATTACTCAGGGTGGTGCCTATTTTATGAAAATTGCCAAAGAAAAAGGATTTATTGATATTATTAAAGGTAAGCCATCAGTTAGAAAACCAAAAAAGAAACCCAAAAAAATAAAAATTAAAAAAAATGATAGAAGAACAAAACAAAAAAATTTGGACAATCAACAATAAAAAAGAATTAATTCTTTTAAGAAAAGTTCTAGCTGATTTTGATTTTACTAAACACGCCAAAAAAGAAATAGAAGAATTGGTGATTTTTATGAGAAAAAAAATGATTGAATCAAATGGTATTGGCTTAGCAGCTAATCAAATTGGACTTGATATGAAATTATTTGTTGCTCAATTACCCGATAGAGAAACACACGGCTATAAAGGAAAATTTTATGCTATTTTTAATCCTAAAATAACAAAAAAATCTGAACAAAAAAATCTTGATAATGAAGGCTGTTTAAGTGTTCCAGGGTTTTATGGTAAAGTAGAAAGATTTTCAAAGATAACAATTAACGGACTTGATAAAAATAACAAAAAAATTGAAATTAGCGTTTCTGGATTTTTAGCCAGAATATTTCAACATGAAATAGATCATATTAATGGGAAACTCTTTATAGACTCAGCTAAAGAAATATTTAAGACAATAGAAGACAAAAAAGAATACAAAAACAATCTAATCACCAACAAATAACATCCTTACATACTCCAGTTTGTTGGTATGTTATATATGTGTTATAATTATTAAAATATGGCAAAAACACCAAAACAAATGGAAAGACACCTTAAAGGCGTTACCAATCATTACCGTATTGAGATATTATTACTCATAGCTGAAAACAAAAGGATGACTCTCGAAAACATAATACAGACAACTGGTGCCAACGAAAAAACCATAGGAGAGCACACTCGACGACTCTACCAAGCAGGACTTATTAACAAAAAATATCACGGTAGATTTGTAGAAAACACTTTATCACCTTATGGTAAAATATTTGCCAACTTCTTGAGATCATTTCAACACACACAATAACATCCTTACATACTCCAGTTTGTTGGTATGTTGTATATGTGTTATAATATATTTATCTAAAATAATAAAAACTAATAATGAAATATATATTCTGGGGATCACCTAAATTTGCAGAGATTATACTAAAAAAACTTATTCAATCTGGTTTTCCTCCGTTAACCATTGTTTGCAATCCAGATAAACCAGTTGGAAGAAAAAAAATTGTCACTCCTCCACTCACCAAAATACTTGGAGAAGAAAATCAAATAGAAATTTTTCAACCAGAAAAAATTGACAACATCTTTTTTGAAAAAATACAAAAGATTAATGCTGATTTTTTTATTATTGCCGCTTATGCCAAAATAATTCCCCAAAATATTATAGATTTGCCCCCAATGGGCGTTATTGGAGTTCATCCATCATTATTGCCTCAATACAGAGGTGCTTCTCCTATTCAATCCGTTTTATTAAACGGCGAAAAAGAAACTGGCGTCTGTCTTTATAAAATTGATGAAAAAATGGATCATGGACCAATTTTTACTTGTCAAAAAATAGAAATAAAAAAAGAACAAAATCATATTGGGTTAGAAGAGGAGCTTGCCGTTCTAGCTGGTGATATGCTTGTTTCAACTCTTCCTCTTTTTATAAAAAACAAGATAAATATAACAGAACAGGACCATCAAAAAACTACTTTCACAAAAAAATTCACCACTGAAGATGGTTTTGTTGATTTAGATAAAGACAATCCAAATATAATTTTTAGAAAAATAAAAGCTCTTAATCCTGATCCAGGGGTTTACGCTTTTATTAATTCAAAAAGAGTAAAATTAATAGAAGCCGTGGATCAAGAAAATGAAGTTATAATTAGTAGAATCATCCCCGAAGGAAAAAAAGAACAATTTTCAAACATTGTTTTAAAAAAAATAAAATAGGCAATATAAAAAATTATATCTAATCCAATTCAATCCTTTTCTCAACCTCTTTCCAATTCACAGCCTTCATAAAAGCATCAATGTAATCTACTCTTTTTGTTCCATAATCCAACATAAAAGCATGTTCAAATACATCAATATTTAACAACGGAGTAAGTCCAGTTGGATGACCCTTATCATGTTCCCCTATCCAAAAATTAATCAAGCTGTCATTAGTTTTATCATAATATAAAATCACCCATCCAATACCACGACAAGATGCCGTTGCTCTAAAATCTTTTTCCCAATTTTCAAAACTTCCAAAATTCGCCACTATTTTTTTGTATAGTTCGCTCTCCTGATTGATAAGAACTGGATTTTTTGATAAAGCAGAAAAATAGTATTCATGCAAACGCATTCCATTAAACTCCCACCCCAATCTTCTTTTTGTTTCAGAAAATTCTGGCGTTCCTGTTTTTTCTTCTTTTGACATTAAATCAATAACCTCTAAAAGTTTATTCGTATTATTTACATAACCTTGATAAAGAGAAAAATGAGTATTTAGTGCATTATCACTAAAACCCCCTATTCCGATTAATTGACTAAAATCTTTTGCTTCATATTTCATATTTTTTAAATTTTATCCTCTTCTTTTAATAACTTCTCTGGTTTTTCTATATGACTATCACAAACACAATTTTTATCTACTTTTTTGCACGAACAAATTCCAAATATTTTATAAACAAAGCAAAAACTTGTTATTGATGTCACTAAAATAAGTCCTCCGATAACCGCCAAGATTATTTTTAAATAATCAACCATATTAACCATAGTAGCAACATAAAAAATAACCAAAGCTAAAACAATTCTAATAATTCTATCTAATGTTCCTATATTCCTCATATTTATTGTAATTTTTATAAACAATTTCCCGACAAATAGATTATATCACCTTTCCCAAAAATAACATAAAAAAATCACTCTGGTAATTACCAGAGTGATTTTTTTATGTTATTTAGTAAGTTGATCTTTTAAGTATTCAACCCATTTTTCTGTCTCTTTTTTATTTGATTCTAACTGAGCCATTTCTTGTAGTAATGCCTGTTTATTTTCTTTAGCATATTCATTTTGTAAAAATCCCGCTCTAATCTCAATTCTAACCACATTCTCCAAACTAGAATCCAAAAATTCTTGGAGAATTTCTTTTTTATTTTTCATAGTTTTATGATTTTAGCATTAAAATATATAAAGTAAAGCCCCGTTTAGCATGTGACGGGGCAAAAATTCAATCGTCTCAATTTATTACATCCATCTGTATCAACCAAGAAATTTGATCTAAGGAACGCAATGATTTGACAACCATCCCATTCTCCTTGACTAACTCAAAAAGAGCTTGAAGATCATCCATATCTTTACTTTTTTTAACAGGAAAAATATATTGATCAAAACCATTTTCCCTACTAATTGGATCTAGACCAACTAAATCTTTTATTATTTTTCTGGCCCCAAGAGAAACCACGAACGGAATTTCTTCCATTTTGCTCCCCCATTCTTTTCTATGATTACTAATAAAAATATAACAATATAAATATTTTTTATCAATAGTAATTTATTGAAGAAATCAAAAAAATATGTTAGATTTTATCAGTAAAAAGTAATGTTTTGCGGGATCGTCTAATGGTAGGACACATGCCTCTGGAGCAGATTACCTGCCCGAATGTTATTTTGAAAAAATAACAGGCGGGTCTTGGTTCGTTCGAACATATATAAAATTTAATAAATTATTGCGGGATCGTCTAATGGTAGGACACATGCCTCTGGAGCATGTTATCTTGGTTCGAATCCAGGTCCCGCAGCCCAAATTTAAAATTTTTATGAAATTAATCACATTAAACACATGGGGCGGAAGAGCTGGTAAAAATAAACTTCTTTCATTTTTTGATAAATATAAAAATGAAATTGATATATTTTGCTTACAAGAAATGTGGTCGGCTCCTTACAAACATTTAGAAGGACATCCCGCTGGCGGAAAAAACATTAACAATGAAGCGGTTATGGTGTATGGCGTACAGGAAATATCCAAATTACTATCTAATCATTTAAATTATTTTAGACCCCACCATCTTGATAATTATGGACTAATGATGCTTATTAACAAAAATCTAGTTATAAATGAAGAGGGGGAAGTGTTTGTTTATAAATATAAAGGCTATATGCCCGAAGGAGATGTTGGCGGTCATGCAAGAAACATCCAATACATAAAGACATTTATAAATAAAAAGCCAGTTACTATTATAAATTTTCACGGTCTATGGAATGGAAAAGGTAAAACAGACACAGAAGATAGAATTCAACAATCAAAAAATATTCTTGAGTTTGTAAAAAAACTGGATGAAGATTGTATTTTATGTGGCGATTTTAATTTATTGCCCGACACCGAAAGTGTAAAACTATTTGAAAAAAATGGTTTTAAAAACTTAATTAAGGAATACAAAATAATATCTACTCGCACCTCATTCTATAAAAAACCAGAAAGACACGCCGATTATATTTTTACAACTAAAGGAATAAATATTAAGAATTTTGAAGTTCTTCCAGATGAAATTTCTGATCATTCCCCTCTCTTACTAGAATTTGAATAAAATATCTATCAGTGCTATGATTCTTTTATATGTTTAATACAATTCCATCACCAGAAAATAAAAAAGAAAGAAAAATTTCTTTAGCAATAGAATTTAGCGAAAGCCAAGAAGTTTTCCCTTTTCCTGGGATTAACCCAGAAGAATACTCAAGAATAAAATCCGCTCAAGAAAAATTTCCCGGTTATTCTACTCCTATAGACGAACTACTAGAAAGATTTAAAAACGAAGGAATGAAAGTAGTCCTAGGGAAATACCCAAAAAGTGGCAATGTTTATATCTTACCCGCACAAAGCAACGATATTGAAAATGACTGTATCTCCCCTAAGCAATTACAAATTAGCGGAGTTACAAACGAAAAACTTAAAGAATTAATCATAACAGACAAAAATTAACAATAAAAAGGATGATCAAATGATCGTCTTTTTTATTACAACACTACAAAAAATCTCAAAAAAGTTGCTAATTACCTCAAAAAACTATATACTAAACCTTCTTTAATGCAAATTTTCATATTATGGCGCAAAATGAAGTTATTATTAGATTTAATAAAGTCTCTTTTGAATACGGTTTCAAAAAACCAATTCTTAATGAGGCTGAATTTTCTATTCGTGAAAATTCTAAAATAACCATTATGGGACAAAACGGTGCTGGTAAAAGCACTCTTTTTAAACTCATTACCAGTGAACTCAAGCCCGAATCTGGAACAATTGTAGTTAAAAACGAATTAACCCTTGCTACCGCTCGTCAAGTCATTCCCCGTGAACAAAATGATCTAACCATCCTCCAATTTTTTGAAAAAGGATTTTCAAAAAAAATCTACAACATTGAACCCAAAATAGAAAAAGTTTTAGAAATTGTGAACTTAAATGCACCCTTAGATAGAATTATCAAAAGTTTTTCAGGCGGTCAACAGGCGCGTCTTCTTCTTGCACAAGCTATAATTCAAAATCCAGACATTCTGCTTTTAGACGAACCAACAAATAATCTTGACAAAGCTGGGATTGCCCACCTCACAGATTTTCTTGTTGCCTACAAAAAAACCTGTCTTGTCATTTCGCACGATGCCGATTTTTTAAATGCATTTACACAAGGCGTTCTTTATTTAGACAGTTTTACAAAAAAAATAGAACAATACACTGGAAATTATTTTGATGTGGTTAAGGAAATTCAAAATCGTTTAGAGCGCGAAAGAATGAAAAATGTTCGTCTTGAAAAAGATATCGCTCATCGCAAAGAACAAGCAAATTTTTTCGCCCAAAAAGGAGGCCATCTTCGCGACGTCGCCCGTAAAATGAGAGAAAAAATAGACGATCTTTCAGAAGAAAAAGTGGATGAGCGAAGAGAAGATAAAACTATTAGAAAATTCAAAATCCCCTGCCAAGAAGATATTGCCGGACGCATTTTGAATTTAGATGCCGTGACTGTTATTCGCAATCATAAACCAACTATTAAAAAAGTGGATGTCACACTCAAGAAAAAAGAACGGCTCTTACTGACTGGGCCAAATGGAATAGGGAAAACAACCCTTCTTGAAAAAATCACCACTGAACACGCAAAAGGCGAACGCATCACAAAGGGAATTCGTATCGGTTATTATAAACAAGATTTTTCAACTCTTGATTTTAATTCCACGGTCTATGATGTTTTAAAAGATGTTATGAGAGATGGGACAGAGCAAGATCTTCGTTCCGTTGCTGCCGGATTTCTTCTTGATTCCGAAATATTAAAAACAAAAATAGGATCACTATCTGAAGGACAAAAAGGTCTGACCACCTTTGCTCGTCTTGTGCTCTTGCAACCAGGCCTTCTTATTTTAGATGAACCAACCAACCATATAAACTTTCGTCATATTCCAATCATCGCCCAAGCATTAAATTCATACGAAGGCGCTATGATTTTAGTTAGTCATATCCCCGACTTTGTTCAACAAATTAAAATTACTAAAGTATTAGATTTAGATACTCTTTAAAAGATATCTACTGATTAATTTATTTATGAAAATTATTATAAAGACAACCGAAACCCCACTTAATTTTTTAAGAAGAGCTGGGTATGGATTTATTGGTCAAGATGAAAAAACTGGAGAACTTTCTTTCTCTCGTCGTCTTGGAGGAGATGATTATCCTCGCTTTCACGCCTACTCAAAATCAGAAAATGAAAATATAATTATTAATTTACATCTTGATCAAAAAAGAACTAGCTACAAAGGATCTACTGCCCACTCCGGTGAATACGATGGCGAACTAATTGAAGAAGAAGCTCAAAAACTAAAAAACATTATGTAGTAATAAGTGTCAAATAAAAACAAAGGAATAAAATCCTTTGTTTTTTGACTATAAACTTCCTAGCTATTGCATTATATTCGTAATTTTTTAACACTGCATACATTATACAGCATACATTATTTTTATTTACTACTTATTACCTTTTACTTCTTCTCGCTTTCTACTTATTACTTACTACTTTATACTTCTTTATTATTTATTATCTTATTGGATTTCTTCTAAAAACAATCGCTAAAACCAAAACAACTAATAAGATGAACAATATAAGTCCAACCGTTGACCAATTTAGTCCAGAGGTCGTTCCTAAGATAGAAGCCTGTAATGGCACATTGCTATAATTATTTCCATAACCATTATTATATGAGTAGGCTGTATTCACTGGAGCGTTGTATCCATTGTAGTATCCGTTGTTATATCCGTATTGAGTTGAAGCAAAATATGAATTTGGATCTTGCTGATAGACAACTTTTTCTGTTGGTTGTTGAATATAAACATATTTTACCTGTTCTTGTTGTGGTACATATTGATACTGATAATCTGAATAATTCGGGAGATAATTATTTATATAATTAGAACCAGTCACAAAACTCAATGTTTGCCCATAAATTGTTCTCTCACCATTTTTCACGACTGCTCTATAATAATAAGTGGTGCCACTATTTAAATTATAAAGATTCGAAGAAAAATTAGAATAACCATTAATATTTGTTGGCGAAGAAGACAAATTGAGATTAGATTCCGAATAATTTCCATATTCAAACCAAGCAATTCCATTCACAGAGCCATTTACATAACCATTTAAAGTTGCTGAATTACTATTTACATTAGTAGCATTTTGAGTCAAGACTGACTGATTGTTATAACAATAACCACCATTTGCACAACCAACATAATTATCTCCAGTCACAAAAGTCATTGTTTCACCAATATCTGTTCCATAACTATTGTAAGCCACTAAACGATAATAATAAGTGGTATTTCTATACAGACTAGAAATACTCTGAGAAACAGAAAAGTTTCCACCTCCATTACCAATTGATTGATAAGAAGTATTTGAACCAAAATTTGAGTTAGTTCCATACTCAAAATAATAAACTGCGCTATAACCATTTGAATTAACCTGACCATTTAATGTTGCAGAACTCTCATAGATATTGCTAGCCGAATTAGTCGTTACGATTGGTGCATTATATGATTGAGATAAAGCAAACTTAACCCCCACTAATCCAGAGGTCAAAAATATAAATAAGAATAATAAAACTAGTGATTTTTTCATAGTTTTTAGCTTTTTTTGCTTGTTTTTAATATATCAAAGAAAACAACCAATTTCAACTATTTTTTAATATGCTAAAATTATTAAAATTAGAAAAATTGGAGGAGGAAAAAAATAAAAAAACAAGAGGCGCCAAGATGGTCGCCTCTTTTACTATTCCAAAAAATTTACTTATGACATTGAGGTCCAAGAGAATCTACTAACATATTAATCTCACTTCGGATGAGATCACTCCCCTCATCCGAAAAAACACTGTTTTCTAAAAAACTTTTAAGCATTGCCACGCTATCATTAGGCAATGCTCCAATTTGATATACTGCGTCAATAAGTGACTGAGCCGTTGCTTCATTTAATACTTGTCCAAAAATTCTTGTGATTTTGATGGGTATTGACGACATACTTCTCCCTCCTCTTCTTGTCTAATTTGCTGAGTTGGAATATAACACGAAGATATTTATTAGTCAATAACAGAAAGATCATCAAAAATCTCTCTCATTTTTCTAAAATATGCTCTTTTAACTTCTACCTTACCTTCATTTTTTATCTGATTTAAAAAACCTGATAAAATATCCACTTTTGATTGAAAAACGCAACTAACCAAGTTTGCCCCATTAATCTTTAAAACACCTCTTATGGCCCATTTTTGAGCGATTATAAGGGTATTTTGAGCCCATTTTAAGGCATCTTTTTCAATTTCAATCAGTACATATAATTCTAAGTTGCCACCAATTAAATCATCCATAGACAAAGCGTCTTCTAAATCATACTCCCCTATTTTTAATCTGATTAATTCCTGACAATATCCACCAACTTTCAACTCTTTCCCAATATCATTAGCAAAACTCCTAACATAAAAGCCAGACGAAACTTCAATTGTTACATCCAATAAATGTCTATTGCCAACATCTTTTTTAAATGAATTAATTTCATAATTAAAAATAGTAACCGGTTTTGGTAAATGTTGCGTCATTATCCCCTTTTCTCTTGCTAGCTCATACGATTTTTTTCCATTTATTTTAACCGCCGAATAACTTGGCGGAGCTTGCATTCCGGATTTTTTTATTTTTTCAATTACTAAAACAACATCATCTTTTGTTAAATTAACATTTTTTTCACTATCTTTAATTTCTCCCATTTTATCAAAGGTATCAGAAGTTGCCCCTAAAACTATTTCTGTCTTATAAGACTTTTTTGTATCTCTAAGTATATAACCAAGAGTTTTTGTATATTCTCTAGAAACTCCAACTACTAAAAGCCCCGAAGCAAACGGATCAAGCGTTCCCCCATGTCCCATCTTCAGAGACTTATTATTCGTAATTTTTGTAAAAAAAAATTTTACGCTATTCAAAAAACCGGCGGAACTTACTTCCGACGGTTTATTAAATAAAAACAATCCAGCTACACAATTTTCTACATCTAATTCTTTATTCATTTTATTTTCCATTCTTTATACTCTATTTTTCTTTTTTCCACTAATTAATTTTTCACTTCTTTCTTCTTTTCTCACTTTTTACCTTTTACTTATTACTTTCTACTTCTTTACTAATCCTTCAAATGTTTACTTATTGCAATAAAACTAGACATGAGTCCTAAAACTACTCCAAAAAATATCTGATATAAAAGATATAACGGTAAATTATGTAAGAAACTTGACCATAAATTAAGCTCTGGAACTAAAACGGATGCATACGGAGATATGAAAAATATCGCTGGAGACATAATAATAATACTAACAAACGCCGAAATAATTCCATACAAAACCCCCTCGGTTAAAAACGGACCACGAATAAAAACATTTGATCCACCGACTAATCTCATAATATTTACACTTTCTCTGCTAGAATAAATTGCCAAACGAATAGTATTAAAAGTAATTAAAACAGCAATAAACGACATTATAATTGTTAAGGCTAATCCTCCATTTTGAGCCGTCTTTAAAATCTTATTTAATCTTTCTATTACAACTGAGTTTTGACTATAAGAAACTCTTTCTACAAATGGTTTTATGGAATCATTTTCAAGATATTTGGCAATAATTGGATATTCTTCAGATTTTTGAGCTTTAATATTAAGCGATCCAAGAAGAGGATTTTCATTTAATTGATCTATCGCTTGAGAAATACTTTCGTCGCCCTTATGTTTCTCTCTAAAAATTTCCAAAGCTTGATCCTTAGAAACATATTCAATGGTTTTTACCTCTGCTAAAGACTCTAGGGTTGATTTAATTCTTAGCATCTCATCCTCAGCTGTATCTTTTTTAAAGTAAACACTCACATCAATTTTATCTTGAATGCTAGTAATAATGGTTGTTGTGATAACATTCATCATTATAAGTCCAGCAAAAAGTATTAAAGTCATTACCATAATTGCAATCGTTGCTGTAGAAAGCCAGGCATTTCTGACAAAGTTTTGAAAACCATATTTTGTTATTCTAATAAGGGTTGTAAGCATATGTCGATTATTTTATATTTATTTAAATTTAATGAACCTTATAACTAAAACAATATGTATTTACCCTCCTCTTCATCTCTGATTATTTTTCCATTCTCTAAGCTAACAACTCTTCTATTAACAGAATCAATCACAACTTTATCGTGAGTGGCCAAAATAATTGTTGTTCCTAACTCATTAATTTTTAATAACAACTTTACAATTTCGGCTGTATTAATAGGATCCAAATTTCCCGTTGGTTCATCGGCAATAATCACATCTGGATTATTTATCATTGCTCTTGCAATTGCTACTCTTTGTTTTTCTCCTCCTGATAACTCTCTAGGAAAATTGTCCGCCTTACTTGACAAACCAACCATATCCAAAGCTTTTGGCACTAGTTCATCTATTTCGTTCTCTGGTCTTCCAGCTGCTTCCAACGCAAAAGCCACATTTTCGTAAGCATTTTTTTCTGGAAGTAGTTTAAAGTCTTGAAAAATTGTTCCGATATGCCTTCTCATTTTATAAAGCTCATTCTGTTTTAAGCGAGTTACATCATAAGAACCAAAAATAATCCTTCCCTTGGTTGGTTTTTCCTCACCAATTAGAAGTTTTATTATTGTTGATTTTCCCGCTCCAGATCTTCCCACCAATGAGACAAATTCGTTGGGATTTATTTTTAAACTTATTTCCTCAAGAGCTGAGTAAGTATGACCGTTGCTTTTATAAGATTTAGATACATTCTGAAAAATTATCATATAGTGTTGGAATTCAAATATTTATTTATGTACACTGTAAAGTCTACCATTTTTTTCAAACTAATTCAAAATAAGTTATTAACATTCTTTAAGAAGTTAATTCTGCATAAATAAACTCTCCCAATTCTCCTTCTTCAATTACATTTTCTACTGCTGTTGTTTCATAATTTGTTCTATGATCTTTAACAAGTTTATACGGATTTAATATGTACGATCTAATTTGACTTCCCCATTCTGGTTTAATTTTTGTTTTTAAAAGTCCTATTTCTTCTACTCTTTCTTTTTCCATTAATTGAATAATTTTTGCCTCCAACATTCTCATTGCTCTTTCTCTATTTTGAGATTGAGACCTTTCCACTTGGGCGGACGCTACAAGTCCAGTCGGCATATGAACAATTCTCACTGCCGTCTCAACCTTATTAACATTTTGACCCCCGGGACCAGACGATCTAAAAAATTCCACCTTTAAATCCGAATCTTTTATTTCTAATGTTTTCTCTTCAATTTTTGGAATTACTTCTACCAAGGCAAAAGATGTATGTCTTAAATCATCCGAAGAAAAAGGAGATATTCTTACTAATCTATGGACCCCACTTTCTTTTTTTAAATATCCAAAGGCATATTTCCCCTCTATTTCAAAAGTAATATTTTTAAGAGGTACTCTTCCTGTTTTTGATTCAAATGTTTCTTGAGCACTATCCACGACTTCCACCTTCCAATCTTGATTAAGTGCATATTGTTCATACATTTTATACAACATATGAGTCCAATCGGCTGCATCTAATCCTCCAGCTCCAGCATAAACAGAAACAACGGCGTTGTTTTTGTCCCATTTTCCTTGAAACAATCTTTTTATCTCTATTTTTTTTATATTTCTCTCTAAGGCATAAATTTCGTCAACCATTAAGTTACTTTTATTGCTAAAAATTTTTTCCAAATCATTTTGAGATTCAACAAAAACAGAGGTTATATTTTTTAAATCCCCAAGTTCTTTAAGAATTATTTCCGCTTTTTTAGAATCTTTCCATAAATCAGGATCTTGAATTTCAAATTCAATTTCTTTAATTCTGTTTTGTTTAGATTCTAAATCAATCCAATTCAATAATTGATCCAATCTTTCTTTTAACTCTTTAACTTTGTTGTCGTATTCTTTTTGAAGCATATTTATTATGAGCCGGAGGGGAGAATTGAACTCCCGACCTTTACTTTACGAAAGTACTGCTCTACCAACTGAGCTACTCCGGCAAACATTATTGATCACAATATTTTCAACAAAAACTAAGCCAAATCAACACTCTGATTATGACATTTTTTGATACATAATTTCAAATCAAGATCTTAATCTAGACAATATTTCTTTCTCAACATCCATTCTATCTCTCCCGTATTTTAATGACGACAATTCTTTTATTTTTGAGATTTGATCTTTATTGGATGGAAATTCTTTCCAATGAGGTGTTTGAATATTAAAAGGAGTAGATATTCTTCCATTAATTAATATTTTTGTATAGGCATTGAAGTTATCTATATTAACCAAATCCGTCGGTTTAAAAACCGGATCAAAAACCTTTGAAAATGCTTCTGCATCTTGTGTTCCAACTCTAAACACCACCATAGATCCAACATTTCCAAAAACAGCATCTTTTATCTTCTCTGTTAATTGAGTTATAAACTGATGAGCCATTGTCAGAGTTAAACCGTATTTTCTTGCTTCAGCTAAAATCGTTCCTATGGAATCAGTTGAAAAGTTTTGAAACTCATCTATATAAAGATTAAACATCTTTCTTTCTTTTTCACTTATCTCAAACCTAGAAAAAGCCGCCAAAAGAAGTTTTCCAATTACCAACATACCCAATAAATTAGCATTGATATCTCCTAATCTCCCTTTAGCTAAAGGCACAAGAAGAATTTTTCCCTCATCCATAATTTTCCTGAAATTAATAGACGATGTTGCTTGTCCAACAATTAACTTCATAAAATCATTTGTAATAAATTGATTAAATTTAGAAGTTATATAAGGCGCTACATTTGCTAAAGACAAATCTCCTCCGGCCTTAAGAGCCATTTTTTCCCAAAAATCAATCACGACCGGATCTGTAATTCTAGCTAATTTTCTTTTTCTATATTCATCATCAGTAAAAATTCTTGGCACCTCCATTAATGTCGCTGGTTCATTTGGTAAATCCGCCAACAAAAGTAGCAAAGCTCCTCTTAGATAATATTCAAACATTGGACCACCTGTTGTTTTCAAATCATAAAGCTTGTCAAAAATACTTATAATTTCATTTATAACAAAAGTTTTTTCTTCCGGTCTATCAAAATTGTATTCCAACATATTTAATCCAATCGGTCTTTGAACATTTGCCGGATCAAACACTACTACATCATCTATTCTTTCTTTTGGCACCAAACTCAAAATACTATCCACCAACTCACCATGAGGATCTATTATGGCAATCCCCTTTCCTTTTTTCATATCTTCCCAAGCCATACTGGTCATCAAAACAGATTTTCCAGTACCCGTCTGTCCAATAATATAAATATGTCTTCTTCTGTCTTCATCTGTTATAAAAACTGGTTTAGTTAACCCTCTGTATAAACTATTTCCCAAATTCGTTCCTGATGTTTGCAAATCTAACGGCGCTGGCGCTTCTTTGGATCTCAACCACTTTATCTTTGAAGATAGCGTTGACGAAGAGGGTAAATGGACCATACTTGCTAATTCTTCGGTATTTAAAACCATTGTTTGAGAATCATCATATTCTCTAAACATAAACTTAGAAGAAAATCCTCCAAAATTTTTAACTTTAACAGCTTTGATTTTATTCCTGAGAGGAGAATCAAATTGTGCCAACGATCCAATCAAACCATTTAACAAAGAATCTGTTTGCAATTGATTAGTTGAAGAAACCAAAATTCTATAATTTACCAAAAGTAAAGGACAAGAAATTTTTTTCTCTAAATTTTTAATTGAATCATCATCAACAATAGATGGTTTTTTTTCTTCATTTTCAGATTTTTTTTCTTCTCCAAAAAGAAGACCGAGATCTTTTTTATTAAAAAGATTTGAAGATGATAAATCCTTGAAACTCGCGCCTTTCCTCAAGTTATTTATCATATTAAAAATATTCTTTTTATAAGAATCGGGCGCAGGCTTTATTAGAATCTGAATTGCCACTCCTTCACATATTTCATTTATTTTTGAAAGTCCGCTAACTATCGGTGAGAAAGTATCTACATCCGATTCTAAATAACTTCTGAACATTAAAGAATAGTGTTTATCCTGTTTTAAATATACTCCTGCGTTAAATCCTCCTGTATGAAAAATATTATATTCCAAAGAATGTTCTATCTGTGCATCTTTAAAAAGACCTTCAATTTGACGACTGATAAACTCCGCACTTTTTTCTGGGACACTAATATAAAAATTAATTTCTTCTCCAATATTATGGACGGCAACTTCTAAAGAAGAAACATCTTTTTGAGAAGCTAAAATACTAAATAATAGTTGAGAAGCGTTAATTTCTTCTTTGAAATTTATAGCTCCCTTATCATTTATTAAAGCTTGGTTTGGAAGACGCACCAAAAGCAACTTCATTCCCAAAGATTCTTTAATCTGTTTTTTTCTATGTATTAAATTAACAAAATAAACCAACCAAATTACTATGGCAACAAATAATATAACCCCAAAAGCAATAATATATTGAACCATTTTATTTTAATTCTTTTATCTTTTCATAGAGCTTATCAACCAACGCATCATGAAACATATCTAAAACTGCCGGATCCTCTCTTTGAGCTCTTTTGTAACCATATACAATCCCTTTATCCAAAGTTAATCTAATCAAAACCTCAACCCTTTCTTTTATCTCTACGGGCATATCCTTTGCATAATCAGGAAGATTATCATATTCATCATTACTTGAAATAGTTGGCGCTACTGTCTGGGTTGTTGTGGGCACTGGGACAACTACCGTTGGCTGATCATTTTTATGCTGTCTTATTATCTGGGACAAAACTTCTTTATCAGAAAGATGTTGATATTCTGGAGATTCCAATCTTTTGTCGGCAATTGCTTGTGAGAGTTCCGCAAAATTGATATTATTACTAATGTCTTCCATATTATTAATATTTATATTATGAATTTTCTAAAGAAAAATTACTTATTGATTATTATTTTAATTATAGCAGGATTTTTTAGGTTATACAATTTAGCTTCGATCCCCCCGGGTTTATATCCCGATGAAGCTATGAATGGAAATAATGCCCTAGAGGCCATTTCCGGTCAAGGACTATCTCAATTTAAAGTTTTTTATCCAGAAAATAACGGCCGTGAAGGTTTATTTATAAATATTCAAGCCATACTACTAAAAATATTTAATACCAACGAACCATGGGTTCTTAGAACTGCTAGCGCTATATTTGGAATTTTAACGGTTTTGGGTGTTTATTTTCTTGTTCTAGAATATCTTAAAAATACAAGTAAGAGCAAATGGATAGCTTTAGTATCTTCCTTTTTAGTTGCTACAAGTTTTTGGCATATTAATTTTTCTAGAATAGGATTTAGAGCAATTATGGCAAGTGCTTTTATGACTTGGGGTCTTTATTTTCTCATTAAAGTTTTTAACTCTATTAGAAATAAATCCCAACCCGATTTCATCCCTCAAAATAAAAAAGACGCCATTAGTTTTTTGATAATTTTCTCAGCTATCGGCGGAATTCTCTATGGACTTGGAATGCATTCTTATATTGCTTATCGAGCTACGCCGATTATTATTATCGTTGCCTTTTTGATTGAATATTTTTATTATAAAACAAATTTAAAAAAATTAATTGGAGTATTCTGTGTCTATGTTGGTTTAGCTTTAATTGTCTTTGCTCCATTAGGTATCTATTTTCTTAAAAATCCTGCTGATTTTATGGGAAGAACATCTCAACTTTCTGTTTTTGCATCACCTACGCCAATAAAAAATCTCTCTCTTAATACTTTAGAAACTATCCAAATGTTTTTTATTCACGGCGATTCCAATTGGAGACATAATTTATCAGGACAACCGCAGATTCATCCAATTGTTGGCGTTATGTTTCTAATCGGTTTAATTTATGGTTTATACAAATTTTTTAAAAAAGAAGACCCACAATCAAGCAAAGAAGAAAAAAACCTGTGGTTGATTTCTCTTGTTTGGTTAGTCGTAGCTTTTTTACCAGTCATTATTTCAAACGAAGGGATTCCACACGCCCTAAGATCTATTTTAATGATTGTTCCTGTTTATATTATCAGCGCTATGGGATTGCGTTATCTCTTTGAAATTCTTAGTCCAAAAGTCAATATAAAAACTCTAAAAATATTTTTTGGTTTAATTGCTCTTTTTCTAATTCTAACAATTTATCAGCAATATTTTATCACTTGGGGAAAAAACCAAAACACAAAAGACGCCTTTGCTTCTTCTTACGTTGAAATTGGACATCAAATAAAAAATATGTCTCCATTGATAAAAAAATATGTTGTCTATTCTAAAGATGGCACTCCAGTTAGAGACCTTCCTATGAAACTACAAACAACTATGTTTATTACCGATTCATTTGGACAAAAATCAAGAAAAAAACAAAATATCTATTATATCAGTCAAGATGAAGAAAAAAATATAGACACAACAAACAGCGTCATCTTTTATCTTGATCAAAAAGAAGTAACTCAATAATTTTTTATTTTTCTTCTTGCCATTTAAAAAATTCTTCCAAAGGAACAAAAACTTGATAAGTTAATTTTTTATTCGCCACTCCAACTACAATACTATCATCATCTTTTTGTGCAACTCTAACCACTTCCCCATCATCTTCCATTTTTCCATCCACTAAAATTCTAACCCTATCTTTACTCTTCCATAATTCTCTTGCTTTTGTTTCATCTGGATTATCAGTTATTGATTTTTGCATATATTCCCCAAAAGTTTCTCCATTCATTAATTTCATATAGTTTTTAAATTTGAACTTTAAATTTTAAATTTTTATCACCCGTGTTTTATTATCATCACATCACCATCTCTAACGATATATTCTTTTCCTTCCAATCGCATACATCCTTTTTGCTTTGCTTGAGTCCATCCTCCATTTTTTACTAAATCTTCATAACTGATAACCTCTGCCTTAACAAATTTATTTTCAAAGTCCGTATGAATAGTTCCTGCGGCGCAAGGAGCTTTTGATCCATTTAAAATCGTCCAAGCCCTTGTTTCATCCTCTCCAGTTGTAAAAAAACTAATCAAATTAAGAATTTGATAGGCCTTTCTTATTAAAATAGATAAATCTGGCTCACAACTCAAATCAAAAACAATATAATCAGCTTTAAAGTCGTTTGTAATTTTATCTTTCAGATCTTGAGATGCATCACTTTCTTTGCCATTTAGTAAATAAATTTGTTTTTTTGCCGTTAAAAGATTAAGAGATTTAACAGCTGGATTAGAAAGAATTTCGTTATCCAAAAGATAAAGCATTTTCTCTTCTTTAAGAGATTGCGCAATTTTTTTAATTAACTCAAATTCTTTAATTTTTTCTTTATCCCCAGTTCTAACTTCTCCCTCTAGTTTCCCCAATCTTTTTTCTACAGCATCCAAGTCTCTCAACATTAACTCCATATTGATAATTGTAATATCTCGAAGAGGATCTATCCCCTCTTCCACATGAACAATTTCATCACTAATAAAACATCTTACTACTTGTATAACAGCTTCCGTTTCTCTTATGTGAGATAAAAATTGGTTGCCAAGCCCTTGACCTTGACTCGCTCCCTTAACTAGTCCTGCAATATCATAAAACTCCACGACTGCTGGAACTTTTTTTGCTGAACTGCTTATCTTGTTTAAAATCTCCAATCTTTCATCGGGTACAGCAACAATCCCCACATTAGGATCAATTGTAGCAAAAGGATAATTAGCAATATAAACATCGTTTTTTGTTAGTGCTTTAAAAAGCGTGGACTTCCCAACATTAGGTAGTCCTACAATTCCGATAGAAAGATTCATATATTTTTAGATTACAATTTTATAATATTTTATCTTACCCACCTTAACTATTCCGTTTTTAACAATGTCATTTTTGTTTAGAACTTTTTCTTTTGGCTCAATTAAACGAACTCCGCTTTGCTCAAAAATTCTAAATAATTCCCCCCTACTTTTAAACTCACCCGTCTTAAAAAGAGCATCAAAAACATTCTCATCACCTTCTATTTTCAAACTAGGAGTTTCTTTTCCAAATTCTTTTTTACTAAACTTTTTTTCAAACTTTTCTCTCTCTATTTCTCCATTTTCAAATTTCTTTTCACTAATCGCCACCAAAAACATTCCTAACTGCTTTTTTGTCTCCATGGGGTTCATCTCAACAAAAGATTTTATTTGCTCAATTTCATCAGCTTTTAAATCAGCAAAAGCTTTAAAATAAGGGGCGATCAAATTATCTGGAACAGACATAATTTTCCCAAACTTTTCTTCCGCAGAAGATAAAATCGGAATATAATTTCCTAAACTTTTTGACATCTTCTTTCCATCTCCAAAAATACCCTCCAAAACTGGCGTTGTTATCGCTGTTTCAGGAACAAGTCCATAAATAGACATCACATTTCTTGCTTGAGCAAAATTTAAAAGTTGATCTTTTCCCCCTACTTCCACATCTGATTTTAAAAAGACCGAATCTTCCGCTTGAGCATAACTATATAAAATTTCTGACATAGAAAGTCCGTGTCCAGAATCAAGTCTTTTTCTAAAATCTTCTCTCTGTAAAACTTCCGAGACATTAATTTTTTGGAAAACCGATATTATTTTTTTAAGAGTAATTTTATTTAACCAGGTTGAATTAAAATGAGTTGTTGTCTTTTTTAAATCCAAAAAGGAAGAAATTTGCTTCTTATACGAAGCCATATTATTTTTAATTTGAGCATCCGATAAAAGTTTTCTTTCTGAGCTTCTTCCGCTTGGGTCTCCTATCTGAGCCGTGAAATCACCGATAATCAAATCTATTTTATGCCCAGCTTTCTGAAATTGTCTTAAAACTAAAATGGGCAAAAGATGTCCAAGATGAACATCTGGTCCGGTTGGGTCTATCCCCATTTTAATTTTTAATTTCTTCTTTTGGTTAATTTTTTTCTCAAGATCATCAAAACCGATTGATTGATCAATTTTTGATTTAAGATAGGCTAAAAAATCCTCTGGACTCAGTTTCTGCCAATTCTCATTAAACCTTTTAAATAACAATTTTGCTAAATTATTAATTTCAAATCTGGTATTGTCCTCTTTTTTCATATTTATATTTATATCATTTGTCTCAATTAATAACAACATTAAAAAAATCCCCTTCCTGTCCTCTCCCTGTCGTAAAATAACATTCTCACATTCTCGAGAATGTGAGAATGTTATTTTTTAAATATTCATATTTGTCTTTGTTATAAATTGTTAGTCGTTTGTTTATATATTTCTGTGTTAATCTGTTTACTATGATTTATAACAATTTATGGTGAGTAAAATCAAATCAGCATAATCGAACCAGCGTGATCAAGGGGCATTGTTTTAATGCCCAAGTGAAGCTATCCCCTCTTGAATTTCATTTAAAACATCATCTGGCAAACTCATTCTATTTTTAGAAACCCCCGGATATCTCCAGGCAGAAATTATCCTGATAGAGTTGCTCTTCTTGCTCTTCAAATTAGTTGCCATTACCCAAATTTCTTGACTCCAAGTTCTTACTCCATCTTTTGTTTTATAAGAAACAGGCTGCATAGCTGCAAAAGTATTTTGAGCTACTCCTTCCTCTATTCTAATCGGGGAATGTAAAACCCGCCTTACGCGACTTTGGCTAAGACCATAATATTTCATTTTATGCTCTGAATGGTTTGTCCAAAGATATTTATTCGGTCTAAAATCCATGAATTTTATATCAATTTGTATTATAATTAAATAATAACATTAAATAAGTAATTTAAAAAATATGCAAAACTTTCTTCAAAAAATAAGCGACAAAACATCAATCATTGTTTTGATTTTAATATTAATCTTTTCAGGAACATTAATGCTTGTCGTTTCTAGACAAGAATCGGCTATTATGGACGAACTGGCTCATATTCCCGCCGGACAAGGGTATGTTTCTCAATTAGACTATCGTCTTAATCCAGAGCATCCACCCCTTTTAAAGATTCTATCTCAATTACCCGTCTTTATCTCTGGAGTTAATTTTCCAACCACTCAACCCTCTTGGACAAACGAGATAAACGGACAATGGGAAATGGGAGATCAATTTATCTACAAAGCCAATGGACAAAATGCAGATAAAATTATCTTTATTTCCAGATTGTTTCCTATTATATTAACTTTACTTCTGATTGTTCTTATTTACATATTTTCATCTAAACTGATTGGAAAAAAATGGGCGCTTATCCCAGCTTTTTTAACAGCTCTTTCGCCAAGCATTTTAGCTCATGGTCATTATGTTACAACCGACATTGGAGCTGCTTTTGGATTTATTAGTGCTCTTTATTTTTTCTTAAAATATCTAAAAGAATCAACCACAAAAAATATTATCTTGGCGGGAATATTTTTTGGAATCGCCCAACTTCTTAAATTTTCTACTGTTCTTTTAATTCCTTTGTTTATATTTTACATCTTAATTTTCTGGTTGATAAAAACCAAAGAAAAAAATGAGAAGATATTTTCCCTCCTCTCTTTCAAAAGTTTGATGGGTTATCTATGGAAACTAGTTAAAATATTTATCATTGGATTTCTTTTGGTTTGGTTTGTTTATTTTATTTTTACTCTCAATTATCCAGTTGAAAAACAAAAATCTGACACTCAATCAATCCTTGGTTCTTTTGCGGGTGGTCCAAAAACAATTTTAGAGACCTGTGTATCATCACCATCTTTGCGATGTTTGGCGGAACTAACCATTTGGTCATCGGATAAACCTGTTGTTAGAGGGCTAGGACAATATACTCTTGGAGTATTAATGGTTATGCAAAGAGCTAGTGGCGGTAACTCTTCTTATTTTTTGGGAAATCTTGGAGCGGGCGGATGGTGGTATTATTTCCCTGTTGTTTTTTTGCTAAAAGAGCCTCTCCCCTCTCTTTTAATTATATTTATAGGTCTACTCGCTTCTTTGGCTAGATTTATAAAAAACAAAGAAAAATTATGGAAAAGATTATACCAATATATTTCAAATAACTTTGAGTTATTTACTATCATTGTTATGATTATATTTTACTGGCTTTATAGTATGAAGAGCCCATTAAATATAGGCTATAGACATATTATGCTCACGGTTCCTTTGATTTATATTCTCGCCATATATTCAATTAAAAAATGGATTATAGACATAGAAATTCAACAATCCAATTCAATTATTAGTCAGATTTTTTCTGTTTTTAAAAAAATATTTACCACCTCTCTTAAATTATCTATTTTAGTTCTTTTATGTCTTTGGCTATTACTTGAAGTATTTTTTGCTTATCCTTACTACCTCTCATACTACAATCAAATTGGAGGAGGCATTTGGCAAGGATATAAATATGTCACCGATTCAAACTATGATTGGGGGCAAGATCTAATTAGATTAAAAACATTCGTGGAAAATCCGCCAGCTGGCGAAAACATAGACAAAATAGGCGTTGATTATTTTGGTGGAGGAGATATTTTCTACTATCTAGGCAATAAAGTTGTCCCGTGGAATTCCTCCAAAGGAGATCCAAAAAAGGAAAATATAAACTGGGTTGCCATCTCAGTTAACACTATCGCCAGCGCCAAAGCCAAACTAGAACCGGGTTATTACAGAGACCCTCAAAATGAATATTCTTGGATTTCTGATTGGGAAAAACCTTACGCTAAAGTTGGAACTTCTATATTTGTATATAAGATAAGTAATAAGTAAAAGGTAGGAAGTAGAGAATAAAAAATAATCCGTTGTATAACGGATTATTTTTTATTTAGTTGAGTCATAAATGGATTTAATTTCAGA
>JAVHOK010000047.1:0-33255 GCA_036170035.1 Minisyncoccota bacterium | reverse complement strand
TTGTCTGTCACTTTTTACTTTCTACTTAATACTTTTTACCTTCTATCTATTCTTTTTATAATATCCAGTAATCATTCTGAATTTTATTCTTATAACCTCCAACAAAACTTCTAAATAAGCAGTTATTTTAACATGAGAAAAAGGATTATTTACCCATCTAACGGGAATCTCTTTTATTTTATATCCATTCTCTTTAGCTAAAGACAATATTTCAATATCAAAAGCCCAACCAACAATATCAGACAAAGGAAATACTTTAATTGCTGACTTATCAGTAAAAGCCTTAAAACCACATTGAGTATCTTTAATCCCACTAAGAAGCATAAATTGTATAAACAAATTTCCCATATCCCCTAATAATCTTTTATAGGCAGGCTGTGGGGGCTCCATAATTGAACCGGGAAGATCTCTAGAAGCAATCACGACATCATAGCCCTCATCAAAATAATGCTTCATTTTCATAAAATGATCTATTGATGTTGAGTTATCAGCATCGGTAAATAATCTTATTTGTCCAACGGCTTCTAACATACCCTTTTTTACCGCCGCTCCCTTTCCCCTTACCTTACATTCAATCATTTTAAGATTCTTTATTATTGGAACAAATCTACTTATTACTTCTTTAGTATTATCAGATGAACGATTGTCCACAACAATAATCTCATAAGAAAATGACGCTCCTGACAAATGTTTGTCTATGTCTATTAATGTTAAAGATATTCTTTTAGCTTCGTTGTAAGCTGGAACAATTACTGATAAATAAACGGGCGAATTAATAACTGCATTGTTTTTCATATTTTATTTTTTAAAATTATTTTGCGATATTTTAAAATTTATAATTGATGGCTCTATTTTTTTAAGAGAAATATTAGATGGATATTTTACATTAGAATCTTTTAGCACATAAGAATGGTAGGGAGAGGTTGATGCTGATAATTCCAAACTATTTAAATCAATAATTACTCTTACCTCATTTTGATTAACAAATTGAAAATCACTCTCTTTTCCTAAAAATACCAAAGATACTTGTGCGGGTTTTATGTTTTCTACTAAAACCGTCTCATTGTTACTATTAAAAGCCACGGATACATCATAAGTTTTTTGAATAACAGAAGAATTTGAATAACTAATTAAAAGCCATAAACCACAGCCCAAAAATAAAGATAAAATAATTTGTTTGATATTCTTCCCTAAAAATTCAAAAATGCCCCAAAAA
Organism: Minisyncoccota bacterium; assembly: GCA_036170035.1. Lineage (GTDB taxonomy): Bacteria > Patescibacteriota > Minisyncoccia > UBA6257 > JAGOQP01 > JAVHOK01. Next base: position 32,039 of record JAVHOK010000047.1, on the reverse strand, counting down.
GATTTTTTAGAATGTTTCGTCTGCTCTAGATTAAATCCAAATATTTCATCTAGAAAATTAATAAGTTTTTTGTTGTTTTCAATAATTTTTAATTTTCCATCTTTAGCAATAGATATTGTCCCTCTCTCTTCCGAAACCACAATCACAATCGCATCCGTTCTCTCTGACAATCCCAAAGCTGCTCTATGTCTAGTCCCTACCTTTTTTAATTCTTCTGCATCATCTTTTTCTGATAATGGAAGAAATACCCCAAATTTTTTTATAATATCTTTTTCCAAAATAATTGCCCCATCATGTCCAGGAGAAGATGTATCAAAAATACTCAATAAAAGTGGCTCTGAAACTTTGCCGTCTAGACTAAATCCTCCAGTTACCAACGAATCTACAGATTCGTTTTGAGGAATGATAATCAACGCTCCAATTTTTCTTTGTGTCATCACGCCCAAAGTATGAACAATAACCTCAGACAATCCACCCAAAACTGTTTCTGTCGCCACCCCTCTATTTTCAATCTGCTTTCTTATTTTTGAAACATTTACTATTTCAAAAAATCTTCTTATTTCTTTTTGAAAAACAATTGCACTAATAACAATTATACTTCCCAATATTAATTTTATAAGAGTTAATGTTGTATACAAATTTAGCCAATACGACAAACCGTAAATCAAAAAAATAATCAAAAAAATTGAAGATATAATTGGGATTACTCTTGTTTTTTTAAATACATAGAAAAAAATAAATAGAAAGGCCGATGTTAAAAAAATATCAAAAAAATCTTTCAGTTCAATTTTTTGAAGGATATCTAAAAATAAGTATGAAAAAGATGGTAAATTCAAAGAAGATATTTGATCATACAAAGACTGTCCAATGTTCATATATTTATGCAAATTTTAAAATTAAATATAATTATTCTGTTAAAACTATCGGACCATTTTTTGTAATCGCTATTGTGTGTTCAAAATGAGCTGTCAAACTTCTATCTGCCGAGGAATAGCTCTCGTCTTTATTTTGAACAATTCCCTCTGATCCAATTGAAAACATTGGCTCAATCGCAATTACCATTCCTTCTTTTAATTTTAATCCACTAGATTTATGACCATAATTAAAAACTACGGGATCTTCATGAACCTCATAGCCCACACCATGACCAGTTAGACCTTTTAAAACTTTAAATCCATCTTTCTTCGCTTGTTTTTCTATTACATATCCAATGTCACCAATCGTTTTTCCGATTTTACAAACTTTAATTGCTTCTTCTAAGGCTTTTTTTGTAGAATCAAGCAGTTTTCTAACTTTTGGAGAACTCTTACCTATTATTATAGTTATGGCCGAATCACTAATCAAACCCTTAAAAATAACTCCCATATCTATTTTTAAAACATCTCCAGATTTAAGAATATAATTTAATGGGACGCCATGAACTACCACATCATTAACAGAGACACAAATTGCCGCTGGATAAGCATAGTCCGCTCCTTCTGGCTGATAACCCAAAAAAGCCGCCTGAGCATTTTTTTGTTTTAATAGTTCTTGAGTCTTTTTTTCCAAATCAATTAAATTTGCTCCCACGCCAGCAATTTTTTTTAATTCATCCAGAATGAATTTTAAAATTTTCCCAGATTCCCGAAGAACTTTTATTTCATCTTCTGATTTTATATAAATCATTAAATCTTTTTAATTAGCATATTAAATACCTCATAAGGCAATTTATCGGCTTTTATTTTATTTATTTTGCATCCTCTTTTTTTTAATTCTTTAATAATTGGCTCTGTCCTTTGAGCATACTCAACTAAACGAATCTTAATCACCTCTGGCTTATCTAATGTTCTCGTTCTTAATACCCCTCCACAAAAAGGACATCTTTCGTATTTTACCTTAAAAACACTCAAAAGCTGAGTTCCGCAAGAAGAACATAAAAGCCTATTACTATTTCTCTGCATTGATTGATCAGAACTCACATCAAGCAACATGTATTCAACATTATTTTTGCCATAAAGCTTCTCCAATGTTTCAACTAATCCTACATTATTTTTGTCTCCAAATGCTTCAAAATAAGTTCTTGGAGAACCGGAAAGGACTACCCCACTTCCTAAACTTGCTATTTTATTTACCTTTTTTGCAATAAATTTTAAAACAAACGCTGGAGTAAGTAATATACCCGTATTAAATAATTTTTTTTCTTTCTGTATCTCTTTGTTATTTTTATTAGCTGGATCATTTACTAATTGCTCCAAAAACTTACCCGTATCAAGATGAAAAATATCTAATTTACCCGCCACTAAATTTGCCTGAGTTCCCTTACCTGATCCCGGAGCACCAAAAATAACAACAGCTTTTTTATTATTTATGTTTTTATTCATTAATTAAATTATATAGTATTTAGCTATTATTTTAAAGTGCAAAAAACTTTACCATACATACCAAAAAATCATCCTGAGCAAAGCCGAAAGATGATTTTTTATTGATATTTTCTCTTAATTTTGAATCTATTTCCCTTTTGTTGTTGGTCGTAAGTAGTTAGTTGTAAGTTATTTCTACTCAAACCCCTCATATTCTCTCATTATTAATTGAGAATTTATTTGTCTTAAAACTTCCAAAGCTACAGAGACAACAATTAGAAGCGCTGTACCTCCGATGGTCAAAATAGAAATACCAGTTACCATCCTAGTTAAGTTTGGCAAAATAGCAATTGCTCCCAAGAAAACAGCTCCCCAAAGAGTGATTCTGGATATAATATTTGAAAGATAGGCCGTCGTTGATTCTCCTGGTCTTATTCCCAAAATAAATCCTCCCGCTCTCTGCATATTTTTAGATATTTCTTTTGGATCGAAGGTAATGGCGGTATAAAGATAAGTAAATACAACAACTAAAAAGAAATAAAAGATGGTATATATAATCTGATTATTCATAAAAGAATTCACCCATCCAATTGCTTTTATAGAAATATCTTTTGAAAAAATAGCCAATGCTTGAGCAAAAAACTGAGGGAATAACATAATTGAAATTGCAAAAATAATTGGAATAACTCCAGCTTGGTTAACCTTCAAAGGTAAATAACTTGAAGCTCCTCCATACATCTTTGTTCCTCTAACTCTTTTGGCATACATAATCGGAACTTTTCTTTCTCCTTCATTAACATAAACCACTCCATAAATAACAAAAATAGCGACAACGGCAAAAACAAGATATGTAATAAGAGTTGAAGCATCAAAAGATAATATCAATCTTTGGATAGATGTTGGAATACCACTAACGATACCTGCAAAAATTATCAACGAAATTCCATTCCCAATTTTTTGCTCACCAATTACATCACCAATCCAAACCATTAGCATAGATCCACCAGTAATAATTAAAGCATCTTTTAAAATCATCAAGGCCCCAAGATGAGGCAAAACTCCTTGAGATGCCAAAAGATTCAAAAAACCATAGGCCTGTAAAAAAGAAAGTGGAACCGTTAAGTATTTAGAAATTCTATTGAATTTAGCTCTTCCAATCGCACCCTCTTCGTAATATAACTTTTTTAGATTAGGGAAAATCATCGTCAAAAGTTGCATTATGATAGTAGCGGTAATATAAGGTCCTACTCCAAGCATAACAATAGATAAATTAGAAAGACCTCCCCCAGAAAAAATATTCAAAAAACCAAGTAGTTGGTTAGAAGAAAACAAATTTTTTAAACGAACTATATCAACATCTGGAATAGGAATAGCCGCCAATAATCTAAAAATAACCAACCAAAAAAGAACAATAAAAATTTTAATCCTTAAGTCTTTAATTTTAAATAGTTGAAGTATTTTTGACATAAAAATTTTTATGCTACAGATCCGCCAGCTTTTTCTATTTGAATTTTAGCTGTTTTAGTTGTTTTTATTCCCTCTAAATGTAAAACAGAAGTTAATTCTTTTTTTCCAGCAACAACTTTAACTAATTTAACACTTTTTCTAACAATTTTATTTTCTATCAGAAAAGCCAAATTTATCTTCTCTGCTTTAATTTTTTCTAAACGATTAAGAGAAATGGTTAATAAAAATGGTGATTTTCTTTTGTTGGCATAACCACGCCTTTTTGGCGTTCTAATAAGAACATCTCTCATCGCTGGACGCACTTTTCTTCCAGCACGAGAATGTTGACCCTTTTGACCGCGGCCAGAGTAAGTTCCTCTTTTTCCACCTCTTCCTACTCTTTTTTTATCTTTGCTTTGGTTTTTTGATTTTAATTCGTGTAAGTTCATATTTATAAAAATCTTATTTCTTAAGTTGTTTTAATGCTTCTACGGTTGCCAAAGCATTTGTTAGTTTATTTTTTGTTCTTCCTAAACATTTAGCCGAAGCATCTTTTATGCCAGTCATCAATAAAACTGTACGAACAGATCCTCCCGCTTTAAGACCGGCTCCTTTTTGAGCTGGTTTAATTATAACTTTAGCAGCGCTGAATTTTGCTTCAACTTCATGAGAAATAGTTGTTCCTTTCAAAGGCACAATAAAAAGATTTTTCTTTGCATCATTCTTGGCTTTATCTATTGCTTGAGCAACATCAAGGCCTTTAGCAATACCCACTCCAACAGTTCCCTTTTCATTTCCAATAACAAGAGTACACCTAAATGTAAATCTCTTTCCACCAGAAACGACACGAGAAACTCTCCTCAAGTCAATTGTTTTATCTTTGTATTCACTTTTAACTGGAAAATTTTTCCCACGAGATTTATACTGAGGTTTTTGCATCATAATTTTTATATTTTAAGACCGTTTGCTCTAGCTGATTCAATAATTTTTTTAACTTCACCATGATATTTATACATACCACGATCAGCAACAGCTAGTTTTATATTTTTTTCAACGGCCAATTTGGCAATTTTTTCTCCAAGAACAGCGACATCATTTTTTTTCTTATCTTTACTAAAAGAAGAAACACTTACAATTGTTTTCTGAGCGGCGTCATCAATAAGTTGCACATAAACATACTGATTAGTTTTGTGTATAGAAAGACGAGGCTTTTCTGCAGTGCCAGTCATTTTGGCTCTTACTCTAGTCGCTCTTTTTTCTCTTTTAATATTTAATGCTTTTTGCTTTTTCATATTCTTGATTTTGCCGTCTAATTATTTAGCTGTTCCTGCTTTTTTCCCAGCTTTTCTTCTAACAACCTCTCCTTCATATCTAATTCCTTTTCCAAGATATGGTTCTGGTTTTTTGATTTTTCTTATATTAGCAGCAACTTGACCAACTTGTTGTTTTTCAATTCCCGAAACAGAAATTTTATTTTTTTCAACCACTACCGTTATTCCTTCTGGGATAGGAAATCTAACTAAATGAGAAAAACCAACTTTCAAGACAAGTTCCTTGCCTTCTAGAGAAACCTTATAACCAACTCCCTCTAACTCAAGTTTTTTTATATAACCGGTATTAACACCATCAATAGCATTACAAATCAAAGAATGCATAGTTCCCCAATTCATTCTTGTTTGTTGATTGTCTCCACTTGGTTGTAAAGTTACCTCACTTCCCGAAATTGTTACCTCAATCTGGTCCAGTTTAGGGACTATAATATTTCCTTTTGGACCAGAAACATTTATCTTATGATCTTCAAACTTAATTTCGGTTCCAGCTGGTATTATAATTGGTTTTGCTCCTAATTTTGACATATCTTTTTTTACCAAATTGTAAACAATAATTGACCTCCGACATTTTCTTTTCTAGCTTTATCTCCATCCATTATACCACTGGAAGTAGAAAAAATAGCTTTTCCATAACCCTGCTTGACTCTTCTGATTTCTGTTGATTTTTTATAAACTTTGTTAGATGGTTTGCTGTAAATTTTTAAACCGCTTATAGCTCCTAGGTTATTGATATATAAAAGACTAATTTCAAAATATTTTTTCGGGTTTTTCCCTTTTTTTTCAAATCCTGCAATATATTTATCTTCTACCAAAGTATCCAAAACCGCCTCATCCATTTTAGAAAAAGGATACTTAATTTTTTGAGTATTAACCTTCTGAGCATTTTTAATCTGATTTAATAAATCTATATACATATTTTTTATTCAAACTTACCAAGACGACTTCTTTATTCCCGGAATCTCGCCCTTTGAAGCCATCTCTCTAAAACAAATTCTGCATAAATCAAAATCACGCAAATAACCATGCCTCCTTCCGCATCGGAAACATCTTCTTATTTTTCTTGTGACATATTTAGGGGTTTTCTTCGCTCTCGCGATTACTGATGTTTTAGCCATTTTATTTTATTTTTTTTGCAATTTTTGGTTTTTTAAAAAGAAATCCTATCTTATTATACAAAGCAACAGCCTGGTCACGATTTTTTGCCTTGGTTACCAACGTCACCTGAAGACCAAAATCGGCAGTAGATTGATCAGAAACTATCTCAGGAAAGACAACATTCTCTCTAAAGCCCAGGTTTAGATTACCGTTTTTGTCAACATTTTTCAAGTCTACTCCTTTAAAATCTCTAACGCGCGGATAAACGATTTTAACCAACTTATCAACAAACTCATACATTCTATTTCCACGCAATGTTACCATTAAACCAACAAGTTGCCCCTCTCTTAATTTAAAACCAGCAATTGATTTTTTGGCTAATCTTTGCGATGGCGCTTGTCCAACTATTAAAGATAATTCTTTAATAATAGCTGGCAATAATTTATCAGTAAAATTGGCCAACTGAGATTTTCTCCCAAGACCAATATTAACAACCACCTTAGATAGACACGGCACATTATGCTTATTATTTATTCCAAACTCTTTTTCTAATTCTGGAATAATATTTTTTTGATACTGTTCTTTAAGCGTCATAATCTTATTTTTTAAATACTTGCCTTACATTTACGACAAATTCTGTTTTTTTCTTTTTTTTCAGAAATAATATAACCAACTCTAGTTTTTATACCACAAGAAGGGCAAACTAATTGGACATTGGAAATATTGATAGATCTAGGAACCGAAATAATCTGTCCTTTTTCTCCTTGTTTCTTTGGTTTAACATTTTTTTTATAGAGATTGATGCCCTCAACTAAAATACGGCCAGTTTCTGGAAAGACTTTTAAAATTTTACCCGTCTTATTATTGTCTTTGCCTTTGATGACGGTAATTAAATCTCCTTTTTTTATCTTTAGTTTAATCATAAAAAATATTTGTCGTAATTAATCTCTAAACAATTTCTTCAGCCATAGTAAAAATCTTTTCATAGCCCATTTCTTTTATTTCTCTTGGAATAGGTCCAAAGATTCTAGTTCCTTTTGGATCTTTTTTTGCATCAATAATTACCGCGGCATTTTCATCAAATTTTACATAAGATCCATCTTTACGAGCCATAGTTTTTCTTTGTCTGACAATAACAGCTCTAATTATATCTTTTTTAGCAACTGATTTTCTTGGTTCAGCGACTTGAACAGAGGCAACAATAACATCCCCTATTTGAGCATAACGTCTTCTGGTTGCCCCAAGTACTCTAAAACAACGAATAATTTTCGCTCCAGAATTATCAGCTACTTTTAAAATGGCTCTTTCTTGAATCATACTATTTTAGTAAATATTTAAATTTATTCTTTTGTTTCTTCTTTAATTTTTTCCAATGTTTCCGACTCTTTAATTACGATTTCATTATGACCGATTTTTTCAACAATCTTCCATTTTTTATCTTTGGAAATTGGTCGAGTTTCTTCTATTATCACCCTATCCCCTTTAACAAACTCATTCTTTTCATCATGGGCTTTAAATTTTGTTGAAACTTTAAAAAACTTCAGATAGATGGGGTGCTGTTTAAATCTAACAATCTCAACAACACGAGTTTTATTCATTGAATCAGAGACCACATCTCCTTCTAGTCTTCTTTTTTTATTTTGTTTGACTTTATTTTCCATATTGATGATTTAAAAGAGTTAATATTACCGCAATCTCTTTTTTTGTCTTTCTAAGAGCATTAACATCTAACTTTTTTCCTGCACGCATATCATATTCAATCTGAGACTTTTTTTCTTTCAAAGAAATCAAAAGCGTAGCTAATTGCTCATTTGATTTATTTTTTAATTCTTTTAGATATTCCTGTTTCATATTAATTTATGCGGTCTTTTATTCTAAGTAAAATATTTCTTTCTGTCAATGTTTTTATCTTTCAACAATTTTAGTTTTGACTGGTAATTTGAATCCTGCTTTTCTTAAAGCCTCCATAGCTATCTCTCTTGAGACTCCATCTATTTCAAACAACATTCTCCCCGGTTTGACAGGAAACACATAATGATCAACAGATCCCTTTCCTCCCCCCATAGTAAGTTCTGGCGGTCTTTGTGTAATTGGTTTATCAGGGAAAATTCTTATCCAAACCTTTCCTCCTCTTTTAGTAAAATGAGCGATTGTTTTTCTTACAGCCTCAATCTGTTTTGAATTAACATAAGCCATACTCATAGCTTTTAAACCAAAACTACCAAAGGCTAATGTTGTTCCTCTGGTTTCAACAGATCTTTTTCTTGATCTTCCTTTCTGACCTTTTCTGTGTTTTGTTTTCTTTGGCTGTAACATAAAAATCTATATTATTTCTTATTCTTAAATATTTGTCCCTTATATATCCAGACTTTTATTCCAATTGTTCCATATGTTGTAAAAGCAGTTCCTTGAGCGTAATCAATATCTGCCCTCAATGTTTGTAAAGGCAAACTTCCCGAAGAAAGATGCTCAGAGCGAGCAATTTCAGATCCATCTAATCTTCCAGACATTTTAATCTTGATACCTTTAATATCTCTGTTCTGCATAATTCTCTCAATATATCTTTTCATTGTTCTTCTAAAAGGCAAACGCTTTTCTATATCCCAAGCAATTTGTTGAGCAGTCACAGCAGCTGAAACTTCGTATCTTTTCACTTCTTCAATAGAAAGACTCAAAATTACTTTCTCGGCAATTTTTTTGTCTTTTCTAAATTGAGCAATTTTTAATTCTAATAAAGAGGTCAACTCTTCTATTCCTTTTCCGCCCCTTCCAATCACAAGTCCCGGTTTAGCGACTTTAACAATAATTTTAAAATTATTGGCGGTCTTTTCAATAATAATAGAATCAATTCCAGCAAGAGCTATCTTTTTTTCTATAACGGAACGCAAAATCACGTCCTCTGCAAGACCGATTCCAAACTTAAAGTTCTTGGGTAACCATTTTGATACCCAGTCCTTTGTTATTCCCATTCTTAATGCCGTTGGTTTAATTTTTTGTCCCATATTATTTAATGATAGCTTGATTTTAAATTGATTTTCTTCTAAACACTTTTTTCATAAATCCTTTATCTTGTGTCTGAGCGTCTTTTTTAACTTCCGTCTTTGATTCTAATTGTTTTTCTTTAACAACCACGCTTTTTTGGGTCTGCTTTTTGATAGGTTCTTTTTCTACCTCATGTTCATGCTCATGATGCTCGTGATCACGTTTACCATCTTTCTTAGCTTTTTTAATTTCGGTTACAAATTTTGGTTTTTTGCCTCCTTCTTTTATAGATAGTTCCAAAATAATGTGACTGGTAAATTTATGAATGGGCGTAGCTCTTCCTTGAGCTCTAGGCATCCAGCGTTTTAACACTGGTCCTTTATCAACTTGAATTGATGATATAAATAAACTATCTAAGTTCATTTTTTTTTGTTTAGAATTAGCAATGGCTGAATTTAAAAGTTTTAAAATAGGACCAGAAGCTCTACGATTGTGCATCATTAATTGAGCTTGTGCATCATTGGCACTCTTACCTTTAATCATTGTCGCGACTAGTCTAACTTTTCTTGGAGACATTCTTAGGTATCTCAAAGTAGCAGTTGCAACCTGTTTCTCATTTTGATCCTTTTTAATTTTTTTAAATTCTTTTGCCATATTCTTAATTATCCAAATTTTTATTTTTTAGGAGCAGGGGCTGTTGTTTTTTCTAATTCTTTTTGCATCTTACCTCCATGTTTAACAAATTTTCTCGTTAAAGAAAATTCTCCAAGTTTGTGACCAATCATTTCTTCTGTCACTCTAACGGAAATAAAATCTTTGCCATTGTGAACTAAAAAGATGTAACCAACCATTTCTGGAGAAATTTCTGATGCTCTTGCCCATGTTTTAATAGGCCCAGCTTCTGGTTTTTGTTTTTCTATCTTTTTTGTAATGTTTTGGTCAATGTATGGACCCTTTTTTGAACTTCTTGACATAATTTTATTTTCTTCTTTTAACAATTAGATTCCCTGACCACTTCTTTTTATTTCTTGTTTTTCTTCCTCCGGTGACTTTACCCCAAGCAGTTTTTGGTTTTCTAGTTCCTCTCTTTTGTTTTCCTTCTCCTCCTCCGTATGGGTGGTCAACAGGATTCATAGCTGATCCTCTAACAGTTGGTCTAATACCTAACCATCTTGATCTTCCAGCTTTTCCAATTGTAGTCAAAGAATATTCAGCGTTAGAAACCTGACCAATAGAAGCTAAACTATCCCAAAGAACCTTTCTAACTTCCCCAGAGGGCATTTTTAATGTTGTATATCTATCATCGTGAGCTAAAATTTGTGTATAAGCTCCAGCTGACTTAGCTATTTGTCCCCCTTTTCCAGGAGTAATTTCAACATTATGCACCATAGTTCCAATAGGAATATTCAGAATTTTCATTCTGTTTCCCTCGGTCAATGGAGCTTTTTCAGCTGTTATAATTTTATCTCCTGCCTTCATATTAGAAGAAGCTAAAATATAACTTCTCTTTCCGTTTTGATAAATAATTTTTGCTATAAAACCTGTTCTATAAGGATCATATTCAATAGTTTCAACAGTTGCCGGAATATCAAATTCGCGTTGTTTAAAATCAACCAATCGATACATTTTCTTATTTCCACCTCCTTGATGACGAGTTGTTATTCTTCCTTGATTATTTCTTCCAGCAGCAGTTTTTAATTTTTGAGTAAGGGTTTTTAAAGGAGCAACATCAGAAATAACGTCCTGATCTACAGTCGTCATATGTCTTCTTGATGGTGTTGTTGGATTATATTTTTTCATAAAACTTTATTATAAAATACTTATTTTACTCCGCTATCAATTTTATCACCCTTTTTTAATGTCACAATAGCTTTTTTTGTAATAATATCTCTCTTACTTTTTCCTCTAAAACCAGTTAATGGTTTTTCTTGTCTTATCATTCTGACTTTTTCAACTGTTACTTTGTGCATTTTTGAAATACTTTGAGCAACTTCTTTCTTAGTGGTATCTTTTCTTACAATAAAAACGTATTGTCCAATTTCCTCCCCTCTTAAAGATTTTTCAGTAATATGAGGTCTAACAATAGGATTATTTTTAAAATTAAAAATAATGGCTTCTTTTTTATCATCCACTGAAATTTTTTCTATCTTTTCTGGTTTTTGCTCAACCTCTTTTTTTGATTTCTTAAAAATGGCCATATTATTTCTTTGTCTTATTGGCTAATTTATAATGACTAGCAATTTGAGCAATAGCATCTTTCTCAATTAAAATCTTTTTGGGTCTTAATATATCAACAATATTTAAAGAAAAAGGACCACACCAAGTTATTTTAGAAATGTTCCTTACGACTTTCTGCGTTGTTTTGTTTTCGTTGGCAAAGACAAACATAGCACTTTCTTTGTTTGTAATAACTCCTTTAATTTTACCAACGACTGATTTTGTTTTTAAATCTGATGAAATTTTATCAATAATTAAAACTCTCCCTTCGCTAAATTGTCTTGACAAGGCTGAAAATATCGCCCCTTGTTTCATTTTTTTATTTATTTTTTTAGCATAAACTTTCTCCTTCAATGGTCCATGGGTTGCACCTCCACCAATCCAAAGCGGAGATCTAATAGATCCATGTCTAGCGCGTCCTGTACCTTTTTGTTTCCAAGGTTTTTTCCCACCACCTCTTACCTCAGCTCTTGTCTTTGCATGAGCTATAATATTACGACTATTAGCTTGTTGCGCAACAACAGCTTGATGAACAAGCTCTGGATTCCATTCTACGCCAAACATAGAGTCTGGAATCTCCATTTTATCAATTTCTTTTCCTTCTAAATTTTTTACATCAACTTGAATCATATTATTTACATTTTTTCTATTAACAATATACCCTTTCTACTTCCAGGAGCTTGTCCTTTGATGGCTATAATATTATTTTCTTTATCAACGGAAACTACTTTTACATTTCTTAATGTTACTTTATCATTTCCCATTCTTCCAGCCATTTTCTTTCCTGGAACAACACGCTGAGGAGCAGTTGGTCCTAATGAACCAGGAGCTCTATGTCTATTTTTTTGACCATGAGTTTTTGGTCCTCCATGAAACCCATGTCTTTTTACAACACCTTGAAATCCTCTTCCTTTTTCAAACCCTGTTACTCTTAATTTATCTCCAACAACAAAAGTGGAGACATCAATAGATTCTCCTACAACATATTCCTTATCTAATGAATTTTTAAATTCACGAGTATATCTAAACTTACCATTATCTTTAAAATGTCCGGCTAATGATTTTGTTATTTTTTTAATGGATTGATCATATCCAACTTGAATAGCTTTATATCCATCTTTTTCTTGTGATTTAATTTGAGTAACAACAACTGGCCCGGCATTAATAATAGTTACGGGCACTGGAACTCCCTTTTCGTTCCAAACTCTATCCATTTTAACTTTTTTTCCAATTATAAATGACATAAAAAAATTTGTATTTGATTTTTTTACAACAGAACTAGACAGTAATATATACTGTCTCACATTCCTAAACTTTTTTTGAATGTGATAGTGCTATTAAATGTAGCAAAAAAAATATATAATGTCAACACTCTGATGTGTTAATAACAGCCGTTTAATTGATTAGGTTATTATTTAACAAAAACCAATACATATCATCAAAACATTTCAAAAAATAAGTAAAAAATTACCCCGAATATCAGGGGTAATTTTTATTTGTTTAAATTTAAATAAGTTTTATTTCAATATCCACTCCAGAAGGCAAACTTAAATTTGAAAGCGATTCAACAATTTTTTGACCAGGATTTAAAATCTCAATCAATCTCTTATGAATACGCATTTCAAATTGATCTCTGGAATTTTTGTGAACAAAAGTTGATCGATTAACGGTATATTTTCGCATCTCTGTTGGAAGAGGAATTGGTCCAATTACCTCTGCGCCATTACGAACAGCCGTATCAATAATCTGTTTTGTAGATGTATCAATCAATCTATGATCGTATGATTTAATCTTCAACCTTATTCTATTTTTTTCTACTTCCTTTTTTGTGGACATATTATTTTCCTTAACCGAAAATTACTTAGACAATATTACTTATTTTATGATCTTCGAAATAACACCAGCTCCAACTGTTTTCCCTCCTTCGCGAATAGTAAATTTCTGTTTTTCTTCTAAAGCAATTGGAGAAATAAGTTTAGCTGTGATTTTAACGGTATCTCCAGGCATAACCATTTCAACTCCTTCTGGAAGAATAACTTCTCCGGTTACATCGGTAGTTTTTAAATAAAACTGTGGTTTATATCCTTTAAAGAATGGGGTGTGTCTTCCTCCTTCTTCTTTAGTAAGAACATAAACTTCTGCTTCAAAATCTGTATGAGGAGTAATAGTCCCTGGTTTAGCAATAACTTGTCCACGCTCAACATCTTCCTTTTTAAGACCGCGTAACAAAATACCAATATTGTCTCCGGCTCTTCCTTCATCAAGAAGCTTCTGAAACATTTCAATACCAGTTACAACGGTTTTAACCGTTGGTCGTAATCCCACAACTTCAATTTCTTCGTTGATTTTAATAATTCCACGCTCCACTTTACCAGTTACAACGGTTCCTCTTCCTTCAATTGAAAAAATATCTTCAATTGGCATAAGAAATGGTTTATCTGTTTCACGAACTGGCTCTGTAATATATTCATCTAAAGCTTTTACAAGTTCCAATATAGGAGCGGCCTCAGGAGAATCAGCTGATGTGGTTTCTAAAGCCTTAAGAGCTGAACCACGAATAATAGGAGTTGTATCTCCAGGAAATTCATATTTTGTTAAAAGTTCTCTAACTTCTGATTCAACTAAATCAATAAGTTCTGGATCGGAAACTTGATCAACTTTGTTTAGGAAAACAATAATTTTTGGAACGCCAACTTGACGAGCCAAAAGAATGTGTTCTCTAGTTTGAGGCATAGGTCCATCGGTAGCAGCCACAACTAAAATAGCTCCATCCATTTGAGCAGCTCCAGTGATCATGTTTTTAATATAATCAGCGTGTCCAGGAGCATCAATATGAGCATAGTGCCTCTTCTCTGTTTCATATTCTGAATGATGAAGAGCAATTGTAATCCCACGAGCTTTTTCCTCGGGAGCATTATCAATATTATTAACTCCTTCTTCTTTTGAAATCCACCCCTTCAATTTTAGAACGTGGGTGATAGCCGCAGTCAATGTAGTCTTTCCATGATCAACGTGTCCAATCGTTCCAACGTTAATATGTGGCTTTGTGCGTTCAAATTTTTCTTTTTCTGCCATATTTATTTTTATTAATTTTAATTTATATTAAGTATTTTTAATATTAAACGGGAATCTTGTTAATGTCAATATCATATTCTCCATCACTTTGTTCTTCCTCTATCATTTTCTTTGCCACTGACATATTTTCTACAGAAGAAATGAGATTCTGATATGTCTCCCATCTAAGAACAACAAATTCTGGAATCTTATTTTTTGAAATAACACAAGCATTTTCTGTCTGTAAATATTTTTTTATCTTGGTAAATAAAGTCATTTTAATTAAACAAACTCTATAAAAGCCATAGGAGCACTATCGCCTTTTCTAGGCTTTGTCATCTTAATCACTCTTAAATATCCGCCCTTTTTATCTTTATATTTTGGAGCAATATCATTATAAAGTTTCAAAGCAGCTTTTTTATTAAGTCTCGCCAATAATAACCTCAATGCATTTAAGTTTTGTTTTTTTGCTAAAGTCACCAATTTTTCAACGGCACTTTTAACCGCTTTGGCTCTGGTTTCTGTAGTAGTTATTTTATTCTTTAAAATAACATTGGAAGAAAGCGATTTCATAAATGCCTTTCTTTGACCAGTTTTCCTATGGAATTTTTTTCCTTTCTTTTGATGTCTCATATTTTATTTTTTCTTTGTTGTCTTCTTTGTTTTGGTAGTTGGCTTTTCTTCCTTTTCAGAAATTTTTTCTTTTTCTATTTGAGAAGCTTTAACATCAATGCTAGAGATGACTTCAATATGATCTTTTAAAATATTAGAGGCTTTATGCAAAGCGCTAGATGGAGTAATTGTTCCATCGGTTTCAATCGTAAGAATTAATTTATTAAAATCAGTTCTTTCTCCAACTCTCATATTTTCAATCTCATAATTAACCATTGTAACAGGTGTAAAAACGGCATCTATCGCTATACTTCCAATTGGAAGTTTTTCCAATCTACGACTCTCAGCTGGAGAATATCCAAGACCCTTTTCAACCGTTATTTCCATATCTAACTCTGCAGTTTTTGAGGTCAAAGTAGCAATTAGTACATCTGGAGTCATTAACTCAACTTGAGAATTTGCCTTAATTTCTTTTGCATATACTTCTCCTTGTCCTTTGGTTTTCAGAGTTAAAACTTGTGGTTCATCAGCAAAAAATTTAAACTTAATTTTTTTAAGATTAAGTGTAATATCAATCACATCTTCTAAAACACCGTCAATTGTTGAAAACTCATGTTTAACGCTTTTTATTTTAACTTGAGTAATTGCTGCTCCCGGAAGAGAAGAAAGTAATATTCTTCTAAAAGCATTTCCAATTGTTACTCCGTAACCTGTATAAAGACCGGAAATCTCAAAAACACCATTAGACTCAGTCTCTTTGACTGTTTTTATTGATACATTTTTGCTTAAGAAATTATATTCCATAATATTTTAAATAATAACCACTCATTAATCTATTAAGATTAACGAGAATAATAGTCCACGACCAAGTTAATATTAAATGGTAGTTCAATATTTTCAGGAACACTTTTCATAGTCCCCTCAAATTTTGCCACATCTCTACTCAGCCAACTTTCTTGAGGAGCACCCTTTAATGTGGTTGGAATCTCTTTAAATAAATTTATTTTTTGACTTTTTTCTTTAACAGTAATTATGTCTCCAACTTTAACTTCAAAAGAAGGAACATTAACTTTTCTTCCATTCACTAAAAAATGACCATGCGAAATAAGTTGTCTTCCCATAATTCTAGAAGGAGCATAACCAAGCTTAAAAGTAACATTATCAAGTCTTGTCTCTAATTTTCTTAAAATAAAATTGGTGACGGATTTTTTACTAGCAAGAGCTTTTTTAAAAATAGTTTTAATTTGCTTTTCTGATAATCCATAAGAAAACTTAATCCTTTGTTTTTCCATTAATTGAGTTTTAAACTCAGACCCGGCTCTTGAAAATTTACCTCCGTGTTCCCCTGGTCTTGTTCCTCTTTTGTTCATACCAGATTTTGGAGATGCAGAACGATAAGCCTTTAAACCAAGGTTTGATTGTAATGATCTTTCTTTTTTTTCTTTTGATTTGATTAAATGCATATTTTAGATATTAAACTCTTCTAACTTTTGGAGGTTTTGGACCATTGTGTGGAATTGGAGTAGCATCTTTAATAGAAATAATATTAAATCCTTGTCCCGCGAATGTTCTAATAGCAGAATCTCTTCCACTTCCAACTCCTTTAACAACCACGTGAATATTAAAAGGGCCAGATTTTTTGATCTTTTCTATTACAGCCATTGCTACTTTTGCAGAAGCAAAAGGGGTAGCCTTTTTAGGACCAGTAAATCCCATACTTCCAGAAGATGACCAGGCCACAACATTACCAGACATATCAGTCACTGTCACAAGAGTATTATTATATGAGGCATTAACATAAACAAAACCTGTTTCTATCTTTTTTGAAGAAGAGGTTTTTTGAGCAACAACACCTTCAGTGCCAGAAGTAGTTTCTTTTGTATCACCAGATTTTTGTATTACTTTTTTCTTTCCCATTTTATTTTATTTATATAGATGAATTATTTAAGATCAACTTTACGCTTTCCACTACCAGCCGTTTTTCTGACATTACCACGGACAGTTCTTGAATTTGTTTTTGTTCTTTGTCCATGAACTGGCAATTTTCTTGAATGTCTGGCTCCTTTATAAGAACCAATATCTTTTAAAAGGGTAATATTTGATCTAACAATGGTTCTTAGTTCTCCTTCTATTTTATAATTTTTTTCAACAAACTCCTTAATCTTACTTAATTCGTCAGGGGTTAAATCCTTAGCTTTCTTTGTAGGATCAATTTTTGTTTTCTCGCAGATTGTTTCGGCCAATTTTCCTCCAATACCATAAAAATACGTCAGTGAGACGTCAATTCTTTTGTTGTCCGGAATGTTAACACCCAATAAACGCATAAATGTTTAAATTAATTTTATTTTATTAATAATTATCCTTGTCTTTGCTTATGTTTCACGTTTTTACAGATAACATAAACACGGCCAAATCTTCTGACTGTTTTACAACTTTTACAAATTTTTTTTACGGATGATCTTACTTTCATAATTTATATTCTTCTTGTAATAATTCCCCTCGTTCCATCAGGGCTAAGTTTTAGTAAAACTTTATCCCCTGGCATAACCTTTATATGATGCAATCTCATTTTACCAGATAAATGAGCGAGAATTATTTCGCTTGCTGTTTGAATCCTAAAAAGAGTAGAAGGTAGGGCTTCAACAACCAAACCGTCTATTAATTTTTCTTGTTCTTTTATTGCCATTAATGTGATGATTATAATAGAAAATATCTCCAAAAAAGTCAACCCCCCTACAATAAATCTTAAGTTTTTATAAACTAAAACAATTAAAAAACAACTCCTAAATAGTAATTAGCAATAAGTTGAAACGAGAATAAATCATTCGACTGTAATATTTATCTTGCTTATTTTATTAGGAACACTGTTTACATAAAACGGCCAAAACATAACATTTACCTTATCTATTCCTTTAGCATCTAGAACGCTTTGTTTCAGTTTAATGTCATCAAAGCCAGTTATACTGTTTTTCATTTCTTCTGTATTAAATGGAATCCAAAGAGTTGCTTTGTAAGTAACTGGCAAGGTCATCTTTCCATTTTGCCAATCAACTACGGGATTTAAATAACTAATTTGAAAATCTTTTTCTTTTAAATCCTCGTCTAATTTATTTTCTTTTATATACAGCTCTCTTAAAATATTAACTGCGTCCGCTTCTTTAAAAACCATTGCTGATAATTCTCCTTCTAAAGAAATAGAAAATTGTCCAGATTCATCAACTGTTGGGTCAACATTTTCTTTACTAATTGTAAACTTTTGAGCCCCGTCCAATATTTTTAAAGAAGGGTCTTGGGCAATATCTATTTTCATTTGAGCAATAATTGCGTCTCTTAATTTATCTTGCGCATCTTTTTTTGCTTTTTCTATATCAGCATCAGATACCATTGCTCCTTCACCAATAAATCCACCACTCATAGGAGAATCGGAAGATGCATAAAATCCCTTAAACTTATCCGAACTCGCAAAACCTGGAATTGTAAATTTAGCTACCGGTCCAATATTATAATTTGGACCAGCTTTATCAGCCACCACTTTAACATCAATCATTGAGGGCTCTAATTGATCGCCCACCTTCTTTGCCCCCGGAATAACAATTCTCTCTACAATTCTATATGTTTTCCCGTCTGGAGTTTCAAATCTTGTATTAGCCACCAAAGATTGCGGAGCTATACTATAAGCATTAAAAATAGTAATTTTCCCTGTTGCTCTTTGTTCTATATATTTTTTTCCAGAAGAAGCCACCTTAATCACAGTACTATTTTTTTTAGTTAAAATTTCTCCTGGAATTTTAACTAAATCCAAATCAATAGACGAAGAGTCTTTTGATACAACCACATCTTTCGAATATTCAGCTTGAACTTTCTTTGTGACAACTTTAATATCAACTCTTGGAAGAATTGAACTAAATAAGAAAAGCAAAATAGCTAAAGTGATTAAACCACCAGAAAAAAGATAAAATTTTTTCTTTCCACTCATTCTCTCTCTAGAAACTCTTGAGGAATTTATTATTTCCTCATTTACAATATTAGTTTTATTATATTCATCTTCTTTCCTGGCCCAATTATTATGGTCAATAGGCTTTTCAAATTCTTTGATGGTTTCTGATTTTATTTTATCAATAGAAAAATCCTCGTCTATTTTACGAGTAGGAATTTTTCTGATTTTTGTTCCGGAAGCAACAATGTCTACGACCTTAACTATTTTTTTCTTTGTAACTTTGGCTGTCATATTTTTTAAATGCGAATGTTGTTTTGCTTATTTAAAACATTATAACTTAATTTATTCTTTTCATCAAATAAAAATCTTTAAGAATTTATATTATAAGGGATAAGCCATCTAATATGTTTAGCCGAAAGAGAATTTAAAATATTACTTTTTGACAAAGAGCCATACATCAAATCAGCAATATTATTTTTAGAAATATTTAAACCATTAAAATCGTCTGAAGATTCCATTTTCCATTCATCACAAATTAACATCGGAGAAAATCTTTTGTGATTTCTCAAAATCTCTGTCAAAGGCCCGGCATCAAGATAAATAGACAAAGATCCAAATTCTTTTTTAAACAACAACAATCCATTATATAATCTCTGTAATTCCACCTCAATAATTCTTAGTATATGCATCATTGTACTTGGTGACATGTCTTGCTTAGCTAACTTTTGTAACAAAATAAAAAACTCTTCATATTGAATTCCTAATGCGTTATTTAAAGCATTGTATATATTTTTATATCCAAAACCGAAAGTATCAAAAAATTTTATTTCATTTAAGTTATCTTGATAAATATGAGTCTCTTCTTCTTTTACAATCGCAAACAAAGATTTTTTATTTTTTGTTTTAGGATCGTTTTGATAATTAAGGTGAAGCCCCAGTGGCAAGTTAAAACCATCTTCAAAATATCCCCAAACTTTTGCTCGACTTGGTAACATCTTATTAAATCCACTAGAAATTGGACGATACAAGAATGTATGTACCATACCAATCTTCAAATCCTTACCCAAACTATCCATTACCAACTCAGATTGAGGAAAAAATCTTTTTCCGTCAATAGATGAATCAATTACTTTATGATCTACTAAAAGAATATTTAATTCGTCAAATCCATTTTTTTCCAAAACTTCTTTTTTGTTTGAATCCAAAAGTTTTAATAAATAATTTGAAAAAATAAGAGTCATTTCTCCTTCGCTTATAGGAGATTTAGAAGAGTTTCTTTTGTGATTAATCTGAAAATACTTAGAACGACAATAGGAATGAGGAATATTAATAATTACCTGATATTTAAATGGAAAGAATAAAAATTTGAAAAACATTCTATTTACCTTTTGTTGAAAAAAATCTTTTTCCAAAAACTCTCCTAGATTTCTTTCTGATAGAAATTTCCATTGTTTATTTTCTGATGTATAAATTATTTTTTTTACCACAACCAATCCATTGGAAAGAATTGTGAAATAAAGAAATCTTTTTTTATTATAAAATTGTGAAATCCAATTTTTTATTTTTTCTATAATATTTTTCATTTTTTTATCCAATTGTTGCTCTAATTCGTCTTATTCCCTTAGCTACTGATTCTTCTTTCGTAATTTTAAAGCTACCAATTTCAAGCGTATGATTAACATGAGGACCGCCACAAAATTCAGTGCTCACAATTCCTCCATTTGTTTCCGATCCTATAAAATATATCTTAACTATATCTGGATATTTTTGTCTAAAAAATGATAAAGCTCCTACTAACAAAGCCTCTTCTTTGGGCATCTCTTTAAAATAAACAGGTAAATCTTTTTGAATAACTCGATTAATATCCAATTCCACTGTTTTGATTTCTTCTGGAGTTAGTTTTCTATCAAAATTAAAATCAAATCTTAATCTTTGCGGATTTATATCTGATCCCATTTGTTTTATATTTAAATCTATATTTTTTCTCAAAGACCATTGAAGTAAATGAGTAGCTGTATGCATTTTAATTACTCTCGCTAACTCTTCATTGCTACCTGCTTTTAATTCACCTGTATCTAAAACTAGTCCATGTCCTCCAAATTTATTAGCTATCCCTGCTCTTGAAATTTCTTGATGCTTTTTATATTCATTTTCAAAGTCTTCTCTATTTAAATCTTTGATAGATTCTGGAACAGCCAATTCTAAAATCAATTCATACGGAAGTCCGAAAGATTCATAAATATAAAAAGCTTCTTTGCCGGTAATCTTTTGATATTTAGTAACCTCTTTCATTCCCTTGGCGATACTTTCTTGAAACTTTTCAAACTCATCATTCCAAACAGATAAAATTTCTTTTTCATTATTTAACTCCGGATAATATTTCCCAAAGAAATTTTTAACTTGTTCAAAACCAATTTGAAATACATCCGAATGAATATCATTTTTTATTTTTATCGCGATAATCCTTCTCAGTAATCTCCTTAAAACATAACCAGCTTCTTTATTAGAAGGCCTAATGCCATCAGCGATCAAAAAAGCTGACGATCTAATATGATCAGCTAAAATTCTTACCTCTCTTTCCGAAGATTTAACAGCTGATTTTTTTATTTCAGAAATTATAGAAGAAAAAGCGCTTGTCTCAAAAACATTTTTTACTCCCTCTAACATCACCAACAATCTTTCAAACCCCATTCCAGTATCAATTCCGGGATTTTTTACTTTTACATATTTTCCGCGTTGATCCGCGTTGTCCTCATCTGCGTTGATCCGCGTCTTGTAGTATTCATTGAAAACCAAATTCCAAACTTCAACATTATCCACATATATTTCTGTAGTTGGACCACATGGACCCTCAACGCCCGTTGGACCCCAGAAATTATCCTCTCTTTTACCACTTTTAATCTTATCTTCCGAAAGTCCAATTTCGTTTTTCCAAATTGCATAAGATTCTTTATCAGTTGGCGTTTGATTGTCTCCTTCAAAAACAGTCACATAAATTCTTTCTGGAGATATTTCTAATGTATTTGTTATAAATTCATAAGCCCAAACAATTGCTGATCTCTTAAAATAGCCACTTAAACTAAAATCTGTAGGATCATCAGACCCAACCGGACCAAAAGAAAAATTTCCCATCATCTCAAAAAATGTCAAATGAGTATCATCTCCAACTTCTTCTATGTCGCTTGTTCTAAAACATTTTTGCAATGTCGTTGTTCTGTTTGATCCAAAATCAGACTGAGGATTTAATTCACCCGTATAATATTTTTTGAATTGTTGCATTCCTGCCGTTGTCAAAAGCACCGAAGGATCATCGGGTATTAAAGAAGACGAAGGCACAATTTTATGCCCTCTCTTTTTAAAAAACTCTAAAAAATCTTCTCTGGTTTTATTAAATAATGTCATCTTATGTAAAACAAAAAAGTATAGTCATATACTATACTTTTTTGAAATAAAATGCAAAAAATATTTCTTGTTGTGGGTCGTTAGTCGTAAGTTGTTAGTCATTTAGTATTCTTCCAATGCTTTTGATTTCTCATGATCTTTCATTTTCTCCAAGGCCTTAGCTTCAATTTGTCTAATGCGCTCACGAGTTACTCCGAATCTCTTTCCAACATCTTCCAAAGTATGAGGCACTCCATCTATCAAACCAAAACGCATCGAAATAATCTCTCTTTCTCTTGGTGCTAAATCTTCCATAATTTCAACAATTTTTTCATGTAAAAGAGTATGCGAAGTCATCTGATCTGGAGTCATTCCCTTTTCATCTTTAATAAACTCTGACAAAGTAGAACTCTCATCATCATCTCCCACGGGTGATTCCAAAGAAAGCACTTCTTGTGAGATTTCTTGAATGTGTCTAATTTTATCAACTCCAATATTCATTTCAATCGCAATTTCTTCCGCTAAAGGATCTCTTCCTAATTCTTGAGCCAATCTTCTTTTAACTTGGGTATATTTTGAAATTGTTTCTACCATATGGACTGGAATACGAATTGTTCTTGATTGATCAGCTAAAGCTCTAGTAATCGCCTGTCTAATCCACCAGGTCGCATAAGTAGAAAATTTAAATCCTTTTCTATAATCAAATTTATCCACAGCACGAGAAAGTCCAATGTTTCCTTCTTGTATTAAATCCAAAATACTCAAATTAACACTTCTATTTACATAATGCTTAGCAATAGAAACTACCAATCTTAAGTTTGCTTGTATTAATTTATGCCTTGCTTCTTCGTCATTTTTTTCTGCCCTTTTGGCTAGATCTTTTTCTTCTTGTCCACTTAAAAGAGCTGTTCTTCCAATAGATTTAAGGTAGAGTTGAACCGCATCGGGTAAATCACTTGTATCTAAACGATCAATTTCTTTTTGAGAGACCTCATTAACTTCCGTTTCTATTAATTGTCCAACTTCAATTACTTTAATATTACTAGCATCTAAATAAGTATAAACTTGTTCTAAAACCTCTATATCTTTTTCAATTTGAGGAAAAACAGAAATAATCTCAGAATCAGTTACAAAACCTCTTGATTTTCCCCTCTCTATTAACTCCTCAATTTGTGACTGATCAAAAAATTTAGAATTTATTTTGGGTAACTCTATGGCCACTGGTGGTTTTCTAAGGTTGTCGTTTTTGATATCTTTTTTCTTTCCAGATTTAACTACTCCTTTTTTAGAAGTTTTTTTATTTTTTTTTATTTTTTTAGCCTTTTTTACAACTTTCTTCTTTTTTTTAATAAGAATTTTTTTAGCCACCTTCTTTATTTTCTTTACCTTCGGTTTGTTCTTTTTTATGGCCTTATGATTTCTTTTTGCCCGTTTTGCCTGTTTTTTGGCGATTTTCTTCTTGAGTATTTTTTTCATATATTAAGGAAAAGATTATTGGCCTAATTATCTATTAATTTTACTATTTCGTCAAATTCTTTAAGTAGCGCTCCAATTTTATCAGGACTATTATTTTGCTCCGATTTTTTTATTTCAGATAATAATTCTTGTTTTCTGTCTTTCAAGTATTCTCTTTTTAATTCTTTAAGAAGAAAACTTATTTCCATAGGAATTTTTTCTTGCTCTATTTGACCATGTTTTAACGAAGCTTTCATTTCCAAATAAGAAAAAATATTATCTGACTCTGATAATTCTACTGGTTTTTTATCTTCTAACATAAAGCCGAGTAAACTATCAAATGGTTGCGGAAAATAATTTTTATAATCTTCAATTAAACCAACGTTTTGACGATCAATCATAGTTAATATAAAAATATCCATCGCAATTCTTTGAACGCGAGATTTTACTTGTTTCACAGAATCCTTTAAGTCATTTGTTTTATTTTCATCATTTTTATTATCAACAACAACACTAGCTTTTTTAACTCCTTTAAACATTTCCATCTCTTCGTAAATAACTCTTTCGGCCATTCCAATTTTTTCCGCAATTTTTCTTACCCAAGAACTTCTTTCTATTGGACTGGCGATGTGTAATATTTTAGACAAAAAAGATCTCAATTTTATCTTTAAATTATCCGAATCATTTTTTTCAATCAATCTTTGGTAATAAAAATCAAAGGCCGACAAAGAATTATGTCTAATTAATCTATCAATCTGTCCAGGATTTTTAACTATATATTCAGCTGGATCTTTGGCATCTTCTAAAGTAAACGCTTTTACATTTAAATCCATAGTATGCGCCATATCAATCGCTCTCTCTATGGCTGACAAACCGGCTTCATCGCTATCAAAAGCAAAAACAGCCGTATCACAAACTTTCTTCAAAATTTCCAAATGATGATTTGTTAAAGCTGTTCCTGATGTCGCAATCACATTTTTTACACCATCTTGATAAAGCATCAAAAAATCCATTTGCCCCTCCACAAATAAAACTTGCTTTGCTTCTTTAATGTAAGACTTTGATTTATGAAAACCGTATAATGTTTTTGATTTGTTAAAAATCAAAGTTTCTGGACTATTTACATATTTACCACTTTTTCCATCATCATATTGAGGTAAAATTCTTCCAGAAAACCCAACTACTTTACCAAATGTATTATAAAGAGGAAACATTAATCTTCCTCTAAATCTATCCATATAAGTTCCTCTCTCTGTTTTAAAACAAAGCCCTGCTCTTTCAACATCTTGAATTTCGTAACCTCTATTAACTAAGTATAAAATTAACGCATCTCTATCTGTTGGAGCAAAACCAATTTCAAAATCATCTATCGTTTCTTTTTTTATGCCTCTTTCTTCAAGATAATCCCTCGCTTCTTGATGGGGCACTAATTGATCTTTATAAAATTCCACCGACGCCAAATTTATATCATATAAAATTCCAAATTCTTTTTGTCCAGAAGGCGAAATTGATTTTAGCTCCACCCCCGCTCTTTCAGCCAACATTTTTAGCGCCTCATAAAATTCAAGATTCTCATACTTCATCACAAAAGAAATCACATCTCCTCCTTCATTACACGAACCGAAACAATGCCATGTTTGTCTATCGGGAGAAATTATAAAAGATGGAGTTTTTTCTTTGTGAAAAGGACAAACAGCTTTGAAATTCTTTCCAGCCGGAAAAAGCTGAATATAGTCCTTAACCACATCTACAATATCTAATTTTTCTTTTATTTCCTTAATTGGTTCCATATATAATCAAAAGTCATTTTCATTCTACAAATCTCCTAATTCCACTATTAATCCTCACCATAATTTCATACGGTATTGTATCACATATTTTAGCGACATTTTCAATAGAATTATCTTTTTGAGGATCATTAGAATAAACCTCAATTTCATCTTCAATTCCTATCCTATCATCAACAGCTGTAATATCAAGAATAGTTAAATTCATGCTAATTCTTCCTAAAATTGGCAAAGAAACATTTTGATAATACATTACCCCCTTATTACTCATTGATCTTGGAATTCCTTCATAATATCCACATGGCACAACGGCGATTGTCATATCTCTTGGAGCTTTATAAGTAAAATTATATCCAACATCCTCTCCTTTTTTTAACCTTTTTATATTCACCACCTTGGCCATAAAAGAAAGAACAGGCTTTACCTTTAATCTTTTATCAGCAGTTGTATCAAATCCATAAGCCCCTATTCCTACGCGAATTAAATTGCTTGGAGTTTGCGAAATATATTTTGTCCCAGCCGTTGCCGAAAAATGATGAATCCCACCTACATAATAATGTCGAAAAATATTCATTGCATCTTGCCATCGCTTAATTTGTATTTGAGTAGAAGTATCATCCTGATTATCCGCATCTGCCAAATGAGACATTAGTCCATCAACATTAATATTTTTTCTATCTTTCAAAATTTCAATCGCATTCCTCAATTCATCAAAACTCATTCCCTGTCTATTCATGCCCGTATCTACTTTCAAATGAACTTTTAACTTAAATTTTATTTCCTCAGCAATGTATTTTGCTTGTTCAAAAGAATTTATTACTAAAATAACATTTTTTATACTCTTCAACTCTTCAATTACACCCTTGGGTATATATCCAATTATTATAATAGCTTTTTTTATCCCATAATCACGCAATGTTTTGGCTTCAATTATATTATCTACCACAAAAAAATTAACCCTATCATCTTTATCCAAAAGAGATCCCATCTCTTTAAGTCCATGCCCATAAGCATTACTCTTTAAAACCACCGACAATTGATGTTTAGAAAAAATACTCTTAAAAAAACTTATATTTTCTTCAAGGTTTTTTTTATTGATAATAACCCTAAGCAAATGCTTTTTTTCGCTTTTAAATATATTCTTATAACGACGAACAATATTAAGTAAATACATATAAGTTTTGATAAATAATTCTTTAAGTATAGTCGCCTTTTGGATTAATTACAAAATCCTCCCTAACTAATATTAAAGAGGATTTTGTCTGCGCAAATAAACCCTATTCATTTTCATCCACACAAGAACATTCTGTCTCCACCTGTCCACAACCTTCACATTTAAGATAAAACCCATCCACCCCACAAGAATGATCTTCTTTTATAGATTCAAATTCTGCGTCACAGTTAATACATTTATATCCATCTACTGACCCGCCACATGTCTTACAAAATTTATCCATAAATATTTTGTTTTTAAAAAAGCGACCTTTTTATTTTTTAAAATATCTATTGTCTAAAAATATGTTCTGACAATTCCCTGATTGCATCCCCAGCTATCCATTTGGCACTTTTAGAATCTAATTTTAATAATTTTTTTGAAAAGACTATGGCTCTCTTCCTTAAATTTTTGTTTCTTTTCCCAATTTGTCTAATAGCCCAATTAACCGCCTTTTTTACAAAATTTCTTTCATCTACGCAGTATTTTTCCAACAAAGGAAAAAAGTTTACAAAAAATTTATCAGAAACTTTTTTATTATGCACCGCCGAAGTTGCCATTAAAACAAAACCCGCCCTTCTCACAAACTCTCTTTTATCTTTAGTCCATTTATTAATTTTATCCAAAACAAATTCGGTTTTATCAAAAAGATTGCTACACATCTGATCACAAACATCCCACGATTCAAAATCTTTTGCCCATTTATCCATCTGTGAAGATGTTACTAATTTGGGGTCATCTATATAAGAGCAAAGAATTCTTGCCTCGTGTATCCCCGACTTCCAAAGCTCCAAAGCCAATTTATGATTAATTTTAATTTCCTTACCAATTTTTCTTAGCGTTGGAATATCGGGACCACCCAAAATATTTTTTCCTCTAATTCCAAATCTTACCATCCCGGCAATATTTTTCTTATTGGTATATTTTTTCAATTCTTTTACCACCTCTTCTACAGAATATTTTTTTGTCTCAAATTTCTTCATACGATACACTTTACACATCTTATTTTATTTGCAATTAGCTATATTAGCATAAGATTCGCACTGTGTCCTTCCGTAGTTTTAACGCAAGAGGATATTAGAATCATAATTCATGTCTTTGTTGTAAGTAGTTAGTCGTTAGCTGTTAGTTGACTCTACCATCTTCCACTTGACCCTCCTCCACCAGAAAATCCTCCCCCGCCTCCACCAAAACCACCACTTCCCCCACCAAATCCTCCTCCAAAAAATCCTCCACCTCCATTATGATTATTTTTATCCCACCATGGTTTATCCCCTTTACTTCTAGCACTTTCTCCGGCTCTAGATAATAAATAATCAAAAATAAGTCCAAATCCAATAAAAACAGCCGAAGAAATAGCTCCTATAATTAAAGAGGCTTTTACTAAACCAAAAATCACTCCAATCACTCCTCCTAAAACTCCTCCCAACCACCACGATTTAGTTTTCCCTAGTATTCTAACTAAAATAATAAAAACAAACGGAAAGAAAAAAATTAAATCAAAAATATTAAACTTTCCTCTTGTTGTTTCTCTTAATTTATTTGATTCATCAAGATTAAAAGGCGTTTCCCCAATTTTAGAAATAATTTTATCTACACCAGCATTAATTCCTTCATAATATTTACCATCTTTAAAATAAGGGGCTATGTTTTCTCTAATAATTGTTCCCGCCTGAGAATCAATTAAATACGGTTCTAGACCATATCCAACTTCTATTCTCATTTCTTTTTCATCCATTGCCAAAAGTAACAAAACACCATTATCAATTCCTTTTTGACCAATCCCCCAATCTTTAAAAAGATTAACAGCATAATTTTCAATATAATCACCATCCAAAGATTTTATTACAACTACAAAAACCTGATTAGTTGTTTTTTCTTGATACTCTCTAAGTTTTAAACTAAGTAAATTTATTTGTTCATTGTTTAATACTCCTGCAAAATCAGTTACATAATTAGTTGGCTTCCCGGGATTTTCATAAGCAAATGCAAACACCGCCCCTAAAACAAGGAGCAGTGCAATTGATATAAATAATATTATTTTTTTACCAAACATTTTTTATTAGAAGTTTACTTTTGGAACTTCTTCTGAACCAACCACTGCCTGAAAATAACTTCTTTCTCCAAACCCAAAAAGAGAAGCAAATAAATTAGTTGGGAATTTTTTAACTGATACATTCATCTCCTTAACCGTATCATTAAATCTAGTTCTCTCAACGCTCACTCTGTTTTCTGTTCCTGCTAATTCATCTTTCAAAGAAAGAACTACATCAATTGATTTTAATTGAGGATAATTTTCCATCACCACCAATAATCTTGCAAAAGCACCCTCTACTTCTGACGCTGCTACTGCTTTTTCATCAACTGTTTTTGCTCCAGCATATTTTGTTCTTGCATCAGCTATCTTTCCAAAAACATCTTGTTCTTGTTTCATTGCTCCTTTAACCGTTTCAACTAAATTTGGAATAAGATCAAATCTCCTCTGGTATTGTGTTTCAACTTTTGCCCATTGGTTGTCTACTTCCTCATTCTTTGCCACTAATGAATTGTACATAACAACTCCATACAAAACCAACAAAACAACAACCGCCAAAATAATAATAGTACCTTTTTTCATATTTTTGTTTAGGATATTTATTAATTGCATTAATTATAGTATATGATAATATTGTTTTCAATACAGTTTAAAAAAATTATGATTTTAGCCACACACTCAATTGTTGGAGCAGGAGTTGCATCTTTAGTAACCACAAACCCCATTTTGGGATTTTTTGTTGGATTTTTAAGTCACTATGTTTTAGATGCTATCCCTCATTGGGATTATAAATTGTTATCTTATGAGAAATCGGAAGACGGAAAAACAGAAAATTTATATATTGGTAAAAATTTTTACTACGATCTTTTAAGAATCTTTAGAGATATTGCTTTGGGTTTATTAATCACCCTAATATTCTTTTGGGATAAAAATTTCGCCTCTCTTCCATTATTATTTTCTGGAGCTATTGGAGGAATAATGCCCGATGCCCTGCAACTCGTTTATATGAAGTTTAAAAAACAACCCCTTGTTTTAATTCATAAAATTCATAACAATTTTCATACAAAGATAAATTGGAAAAATAAACCTCTCCCAGGAATAATTACTCAAATTATTGTTGTTCTTATTGTTTTTATTCTAATTAAATAACTAGCGATTAAAAATACTTAAGTAAAGTTGTGAATAAGAAGCCGTAGAAACCCAAACAAGATACGGCACCTGTAAAAAGGCGACGATCTTTGAATAAGGATAAATTAAAATCATTTGTAAAATAATTGTCACCAAAACTATCAATATATCTACGCTTGCTAACGGAAGATTTTTCCAACCAAACTGAATCGTGGTAAATAATAAATTAGCAACAATATTTATAATAAAAACCAAAAAAATATACCAAGGAATTTGATGTTTAAAAGTTTTATAAGCAACATAGAAAAAACTAAAAATTATCAAGGGATATAAAATTGACCAAATTATTCCAATCACTTGTCCAGAAGGAGTCCATTCTGGTTTGATAAGCGCGCTATACCATTGCTGCCAATTATTTTTTCTCATACATTTTTTACAATGTTTCTTGATGAAGAGCTTGGTCGGCTGATATTTTTTCTTCTAATCTAAGCAAAAGAGGATATGACGAATCTTGAACTATCTGACTACTAGAAAAATCATCTCCATCTTTGTCTATAACTGCCCCACTCAAAAATTCTTCCAAAATTTCTGTCCTACTTTCTAATACCGATTCGGCTATTTTACAAATCTCATTTTTCTCGTCATCAGATAAATTAACATCACTAATTTCTTTATCAAAAAAAGACCAAAAATCTCCAAAACATTTTTCTGGACTATTTTTTACATCTTCTAATAAATCTTCTAACTTATATTCCACTTGGTCAAATTCAGATTCTGGGGTTATATTTATTTGTTCAAAACTCATTTTATTAAAATAATTTAACTATTACCGCACCTTTATTAACTGTATTATTAAAAATATTTTTTTCGTATTGATAACTTTTTATAATTTCTCCCTGCACTAGATTTTCTAAAAATAAAATTGCAATTTCGGAAACAACTGGACCATTTTTTGAATTTTCTCCTTTGCCGATTATATATCTCGCATAACGAACATTATCTTTCTTAAAATTAAGAGTCTCTTCTAAGATATAATCACAAATTTCTTTTGAGGTAACTCCTGGCCAAAATCCATGTAAATCTATTTCTTGATTTATTTCGCAATTTTTTTTCATTTATAAATACATTAACTAAATTATACAACATCTTAAATCTATTATCAAAATTAAATTTAAAGAAAGAGCGTCTATCATAGACGCTCAATATTTATAAAAAAATACTACCACAAAATACCAAAAACATTTTAAATCAAAAGTTAGATGCATACAACAGGAAAAAGAGAATCTTTCCGTATCTTACCAATCATCGGAACAAAAAAAATATCTCTATTTTCATTAATAATTGGAAAATATAGAATATTTTCTTCTTGAAGAGGGGTTAAACACACCCACGCTGGAGATGAAAATGTTTTTGCATAATACATGTAAGCCAAAATAAATTCTCTTAATAGTGGCGGACGACGACCACAACAAAAAAGGGTTGAACAAAGTTGTTCCATATTTGTCTTTGATGAAACAATTTTTGCAAAAGAAATTTTGAAAAAATCTTCTTTAAGAATACTATGACGAACATTATTAAACCTGTTTAAATCAAGACACCTTAGCCCAGACATTCTCAAAATTTCACTAAGAGGCTTCATACTTACTGGAACCGTTACCAATTCTGACCAATCAACGAAACTTAAAACTTTTGCTGTATTACCGTCGGGCATTTTACCCTCCTTTTTTAAATAACTGATTTAAAAATATAACCTTTTTATTAACATGTCAATCAAAAAATAATCTAATCTTGTAAAAACAGAAAGTTTCAATTAATATAAAACAACATAAAAATAACTGGAGAGGTCGCATAGTGGTCTAGTGCGTTTGGCTTGTTCCCAATTTGTATAAATTTTAAATTCATATAAAATTTATCTACAAATCGCAATCCCGCATAAAGCGGAAAGGTGCAGGAGTGGTTTAACTGGCAGTCCTGGAAAGACTGTGTGCCAGCAATGGCACCGAGAGTTCGAATCTCTCCCTTTCCGC
>JAVHOK010000046.1:0-8675 GCA_036170035.1 Minisyncoccota bacterium | reverse complement strand
TTTCCTCCTTTTTCGTCAAAGGTTTTGATGAGTAGAATAATGGAGTAAAAAAGAGATTTTAATTTTTTAGCATTAATTGTTTGTTATGAGTGTAGTTAAGTAGTGTATTGTGAGTTATTAATTATGTTGATAAAATTGACCTCACATATATAGAGACGACCAAACTGTTAATATGTGACGCCTGATTGACCTTTGAGGTAATTATATCACATCTACAAAAAAGGTTTTATTGACCCATTTTATTTGTGTAAATTTCTTTTGAACTCTGTGTAATAGCAAAAACGGTTAAAATCATAATATAAACGGAGATGGTTTGAGTGGAAATAGAATACTGTCCTTTTGTTGACCAAGAAATAATCTCCAAGATAATAACCACAAAACTCCATAAAATTGCTGCCCACTCTCCTGGATGACGTCTGGATTTATACATATTAAACCATCTAGCAAATTCTTTTGTTCCAACAAAAATACTTAAAATCGCTCCATAAACAATCGCAAAAGGAGAAAGAACATAAGACATCTCCCCTTTTAAAAAGAAGTCTGCAACAGCCACGATTAAAAATAATATACTCCAAATATTAGTTAAAATTCTCCAAAAATTTTCTAAAAAATAATTTCCATTTTTGTGATTCATATTATCTTAATATAATATCATGCCAATTACTTTCGCGAAAACCAGAAGGAGTAATTCTGACAAAAGAGGCTGTTTTTTTAAGCTCAGAAAGATTTTTTGAGCCAGCGTAACTAAGACCAGATCTAAGGCCTCCAATAATTTTTTTGATAACATCTTCAACCTTGCCCTTATAAGGAACAATTCCCGAAACACCCTCTTCTATAATTTCATCTTTATTATTTTTTCTATCTGGTCTAATAAGATTTGCTTGTAAAGATGCCATACCGTGATACTGTTTATACTTTTTACCACCGATAGTAATCAATTTCCCTGGGGCTTCATCTGTTCCTGATAAGATATTTCCAACCATAACTGCATCTGCTCCAGCAGCGATAGCCTTGACTATATCTCCAGATGATTTTGCCCCGCCATCAGAGATAAGTCCAACTCCAAGTTTCTGGGCAATAGGAGCACAGTTTAAAATGGCACTAATTTGAGGGATGCCAAATCCAGTAACAATTCTAGTTGTACAGATAGATCCAGCTCCAATGCCAACCTTAACAGCATCAGCACCGGCTTTAGCTAAATCCAAAAAACCTTCAGCCGTAGCAACATTACCTGCAATAATAAAAATGTGTTTAAAATTCTTTTTAAAATATTTAACTTTTTCTATGGCATATTTTGAATGCCCATGAGCAATATCCAAAACTAAAATATCAACACCGGCTTTAACCAAAGCATGAGCTCTTTCTATCTCACCATTTTTAACGCCAACAGCAGCAGCGGCTAATAATTTTTCTTTTTTAATTTTTTTTACTTCCAAAACTTGATCTTTTATTTCCAAAAATCTATGAACTATACCTAACCCACCTATTTTGCCCATAGCAATTGCCATTTTACTCTCAGTGATGGTATCCATATTGGCTGAAATAATAGGTAAATTAAGTTTTATTTTTTTCTTTAAAGATAAAAATGTGCTTGTGTCAACTTCTTTTCTTGAAATGATGTTTGAATATCTAGGAACTAAAAGGACATCGTCAAAACTTAATGTTTCTTCAAATTTTTTATACATATATTTTTACTTGGAATTATTTTTGAGCCAGTTATCAGAATATCCCAATAAAAAACTTTTAGCAACTTAATCAAAAAATCCGCCTTTAAGGGCGGATATTTTGATTTTTTGTGAGGCAAATCATAAGCCGGATTCTGTGCTGATTTTACTTAAAAAATCGTCGCGACAATTTATCTGGGCTTTCAATTACTCTCAAGCTCAAGCGGCACCCTGCTGTCGTTAAACAACAGTTCGGCCTTGCACACAGGTAAGGATTTAGCCGTTTCACCTCCAAAATTACTAATGGAGCTTATCCAATAAATTGGATATCCTGAAATTTTTATTTCAAGACGTCTCTGTTCGCACCTCGAAAATTACTTTTGATGGGAATTACCCACTACCCTTATTTCAAAACTGAAATTATGTGTCCGGACTTTCCTCCCAGCCCCACTTTTGATTTCAATAACAACTTGATTAAATTCAAAAGTGGGACTGGGTAGTCGCTTGATTTACCTTACTTTTTTATTATATTAGATTTAGTAAAATATGTCAAATTATTAAAACATCCCCTTTCTGGAATGATTATCTAGTGATTCGTTAACTAACATATCGGCAATTTTATTTTTTTCTCTGGGAATATAGTGAAATGAAACGCTCTTATATTCTTGTTTAAGATTCCAAATTTCTATAAAGTATTTAAATAAACTTTCTTCTTTAAGTTTAAATCTCCCGCTTAACTGATTAACTACAAGTTGACTATCTGAACGAATTTCTATGCTATTTTTTAAAGAAGATTCGTGACCAATTAATGACTTACATTTTTTTAGAGCAAAAACTATAGCTTTGTATTCAGCATCATTATTAGTCGCAATGCCTAAATATTCGAAATATTTTTTGTCTAAGGTTTCAAAATAAACTCCAATGGCCGATGGACCTGGGTTTCCACGAGAACCCCCGTCTGTGTAAATTATGTTTTTCATAATAATAAGTAGAAAGTAGAAAAGCGAAGAAGATTAAATT
Source organism: Minisyncoccota bacterium (assembly GCA_036170035.1). Lineage (GTDB taxonomy): Bacteria > Patescibacteriota > Minisyncoccia > UBA6257 > JAGOQP01 > JAVHOK01. The sequence goes on along the minus strand of JAVHOK010000046.1, from coordinate 5,991 downwards.
AGCTTCCAAGGGACTGGGTCACTTTCATTTAATTTAAATCCTCCAGCGCCTTTATGCCCGCCACCTCCATATTTTTCTCCTAATTTTGCACTATCAACTTTATCATCTGATCTTAAGGAGACATGAACGGCACCATTTTCTTTTGTCCAAATAACAACAAGATGAGCTCCCTTACTTCTAATAATGGCTCCAATTTGGGAAGCAAAAAGATGGGGCGCATTGAGAACCATACATTCAATTCCGTCTATTATGGCTTTACGAGCACTAGAAGCTAAGATTTTAAAAAGATGATTTTGATATTCCATAATAATCTCACCCTTTTTTATAAATTCTTTTCTAGTTTTTGCGTTCTCTATTTTTTTACTAGATTTATCCCAAGATTTGAAATTCTTTGGTTCAAGATCTAGGGCGATAGTAATTTCTTTTGTTTTTGATATTTTAAATTTCCACAGGTCTATATCTTGAATATATTCAAGTATTTTAGGAATTTTTTTTGAAGGGTTGAAATATTTCCAAGAAATAATAGAACCAGAATGTGTATTATCAAAAACACTTCCCTCCATAGAAGAGACAACATCTTTTCTTGTAATGTGATGATCAAGAACAACAACTTTTTTATTGTCTTTAATCATCTTGTCCATAATTTCTTTAATGTAACAAAAATCAACTAAATATATTTCTTTATTAATAAGTCCGACTGGAGGGTTTTCTTGGTGTTCCACTGCAAAATAATCAGCTTTATTTCCAAATTTTTTCCAAGCCGACCAGGCAGCTCCAAAACCATCCCAACATGAGGCATGATATAGGACAACAATGTTTTTCATAAATAGTAAGTAAAAAGTAGTAAGTAGAAAGTAATAAGTAAATAATACTTTATGCTAGTTTTTTATTTTATAATGCTTCTATTCCTGGAAGTTTTTTACCAGATAAATATTCTAGCATAGCACCACCTCCAATAGACAAAAATACTGATTTTCTATTACTTAATATTTTCTTTTTTAATAAAAATGATGTAGTTTCTCCACCTCCAATTAAAGCCAAGGATTTTGAATTTTTAATCGCTTTTGCAATTTCAATGGTTCCAGATTCAAACTTTTTATTTTCAATTAGTCCCATCGGACCGTTCCAAATGACTGTTTTTGAAGATTTTATAATGTTTGAATAAATTTCTGAAGTTACTTTGCCAATATCTAATATTTTTTTGCCTTTTAAAATAACATCTTTGGGAATAATTATTTTATCCGATTTTAGATACTTTTTTATTTTAGGGATCATTTCTTTTTCAAAGATAGAATCTCCAACGGGAATATTTTTAGCAGTAAAAAAAGTATTAGCCACTCCTCCACCCAAAAGAATATGATCTACTTTATTATAGAATTTTTCTATTACTCCAATTTTGTCCGAAATTTTTGCTCCACCTAAGATAAGAGTTATGGGTCTTTGAGGTTTTAAAATAACTTTATTTAGAAATTCTATCTCATCTTTCATTTCCAGACCGCCATAAAAAGGTAGATATTTGGTAATAGCACAAACAGAAGCATTTTTTCTATGAGAAACGGAAAAAGCGTCATTGATATAAAAATCTCCTAAACTCGCAAGAATTTTTCCAAATTTTGGATCATTTTTTTCTTCTTCATTAATTAGACGGATATTTTCTAAAATAAGAATTGATTTGGATGAAGATTTGATAATTCTATTTTTTATTTTTTCAAAATCAAAGGAATTATCAAAATATACATTGGTTTTTAATAACTTTCTGAATATCTCTACAAATGGTTTTAGGGTTTCTTCTTTTCCTATTTTTAATTCTTTGGTTTTTTTTAATGAATTTGAATTTTGAACTTTAAATTTTAAATTTTCAGACGGTCTTCCTCTGTGAGAAATAATAACAATTTTGCAATTACTCTTTAATAGATATCTTATAACGGGGATAGATCTTTCTATTCTGATTGAGTGCTTGAGTTCATTATTTTGAATGTTTAAATCTAGCCTTAAAAGACAGGTTTTATTTTGAATATTTTTTTGTGAAATGTCGTCTATAAATTTCATATTTGGAAAATAAACTTATGAGCTGAGCGGGATACCGGGATCGAACCGGCGCCACAACCTTGGGAAGGTCGCGTACTACCACTATACTAATCCCGCTTATTCTGATTTTAAAGTATTAGATAATTCCATTACTTGAAACCATACCCGCAAAATTTATTTTATTTCTACCATATCTGCGTTCCAAATTACTCCTGGAATTAAAATAGATACTTTAGAGGTTCTTCTTTGTTCAGGAATCCATTCTAATATATTTTTACTTTCTAAAGCAAGACGCCCAGAAAGAATCTGTGATTTAGCTAAATCATTTAAAAAATATTCTCTGGCATTTTTTTCAGATGTTTTTAAAACTTTATCAAGGAGATCACTTTTAACTTTTCCATCACTAAGCAATTTATCAACTTCATTGTTTATTTTTTGATTAAGATCAGTGGCCCCAAGCTCTTGACTAAGACGGCTATTAATAAAAACAGAATCAATAGAATTTTCAATAGCCGCCTTTTTTAATTCTTTATCAAAATCATTTTTATCCGCTTGAGTAAGATCGGGATTGTTATAATTATAAAAAGAATAATAATTATAAGCTAATTGATAACTATTGTGATACCTATAAGCCATTATCCAAGATCCATTAACAATAGCTATTGGATATAAACCAAGAAAGATAATGACAAGAAAAAATATAATTAAAATTACCAATGAAGATAAAAATACGGATGTTTTCTTATTGTTTTTAAAAAAGTTTTTAATCATTTTGTTTTAGTTGTTAGGTTTTTTATCATTAGGAACGACAATCATCATTTTTTCACCAGGACTTTTATAATTAAATTTTTCCTTGAGGGCTTTGATAACATTTTCTGGGAAAGAATAATAATTGATATCTTCTTGAATCTCTTGATTGTCTTGTTTTAGTTGAGAAAGTTTTTTGGATTCGTTGAATATTTGCGCCTCTAGTTTATTTCCTTCCTTATTAATAAAAAATAATTGCGTTAAAACAAAAATAAGCAAAAGCGCTAAAACTCCGATAATTGCAAGACGCTTTATATCCATAAAGAATATTATATCACTTTTGAATTAAAAAGCGATGCGATGAAAAATTATTTTGAAAGAAGTTTTTTGAAATCTTCCGCAGAAATTCTAACTCGTGCCATAGAAAGAAGTTTTTTCTTGCCTTCTTTTTGTTTTCTCCAAAGTTTCATTTTTCTGGTTCTATCTCCTCCATTTTTTCCAAAATTACCTAGTTCTTTTTTAACTGCAGCGATAGTTTCTCTAGCGACAATCCTTCCTTGGACTTTGGCTTGAATGGCTTGAGAAAATTGTTGCCCAGGAAGAGTATCTTTTAAACTCGTAACCATTCTTCTGGCATCTCTCTCTATCCCATCTTTTGGCAAAATTCTAGAAAGCCCCGGAACTTGTTCTTGAGCAACTAAAATATCCATTCTCGCAAGACTAGCTTTTTTAAATCCATTAGCAACATAACTAAAAGAGGCAAAACCACCAGAAACAGATTTAAGCCGATCATCAAAGTCAGAGATAAGCTCAGCTAACGGCATCTTGGTTTTGATAATAAGCTTATCATACAAAGTTTCTGTTTCTATATTACCCATTCTAAAAGTTTCTTTGAGAGATAAAACCGATCCAAGTAAATAAGATGGACAAACTATTTCAACATCAATCATTGGTTCTAGTATCTCATCAATTTCTTCTGGGAGATCTTTTGGATTTTGAATAATATAATAGCCCTCTTCATCTTTTTTAATATGCGAGCCGATATTTTTTTCTGATGTTTTTATTTTATAGGTAACAGATGGAAATGATGTAACGGTTCTTATACCAAATTCTTTTTCAATGCGTTGAGCAGTAATTTCAAAATGAAGCTTACCTAAAAATCCCCCTTTAAATCCCCTTCCTAAAACTTCGTTAAAGTCCGGCTCATAAACAAAAGCCGAGTCATTAAGACGAAGCCTATCTAGAGATTTTTTGAGATCATCATATTGATCGGGATCATCAGGAAAAAAGGAAACAAAAACTACTGGACTTGGTTCTTTGTAACCGGGCAATACCCATAATGCAGACTGACGCAAATTTGACGGAGAGTTATGTTGATTAAAAACTGATTTGTGATTTTCTAAATGTGGGTTGACGCCGACACTACCTAAATTGGTCCTTGAATTATTATCTGCGTTGGCCTGCATCTTTGTTTTAAAAGAAATAACAGTATCTCCAATTTTGATTTTATTTGGATCTTTGAGGCCGGTAACGATATAGCCTATTTCCCCTTCTTCAATTGATTGGCTGGTTTCCATCTTGGGAGAAAAATATCCAACTTCTTTGATTTTGATTTTTTCTTTGACAGCTGAGAGTTCTACTTCGTCAAGAGCTTTTAACGTTCCATTAAAGACTCTAACCACAGCGATAATACCTTTATGGTCGTCATAAAAAGAATCAAAAATAAGCGCACGAGAAAATCCAGATGATTTTAGCGTCCAACGAGAAGAGTCTGAGCTTGGAACTTTTTTGATAATATCTTCTAGAAGATCAGAAACACCTTGGCCGGTTTTTCCAGAAATTTTATGGATTTCACTTTTATCACAACCAATTAAGTCGGCTGTTTCCTGAAGAACAACATCATAATTAGGTAAGCTCATATCAACTTTATTGATAGCGCCAATAATTTTGAGACCAGCTTTTTGGGCAGAATAAAAATTTGAAAGAGTTTGAGCTTGGATGCCTTGTGTGCCATCAACTAAAAGAACAGCACCCTCAACTGCTTCTAGGGCTCTGGAAACTTCATAACCAAAATCAGGATGACCGGGGGTATCAATCAAGTTGAGGATAAACACGGACTCACGCAGAGTATAGTGCATTCTGACCGGGGCCATTTTGATTGTAATTCCTCTTTCCCTTTCTAAATCTAATTGGTCAAGATATTGACTCTTCATTTTACGCATTTCAACTGTGCCTGTTATTTCAAGAAAGCGATCCGCTAAGGTCGATTTTCCGTGGTCAATATGAGCAATAATACAGTAGTTTCTTATGTTTTTCATAGATAAATTGACTAACGACTAACTACCCACAACATACGACAAAGACAAAAAATAATAAATAAAACTATTTAAAAACATCAAGTTTTAGTATATGTAAAATTAGGACATTTAGCAATAAAAATAACATTCTCACATTCTCGAGAATGTGAGAATGTTATTTTGTTAGGAATTTTAGATGTGAAGAAAAAGATGCGGAGAAAAAATTAAATTGTTATAATAAATCAATGAAAAGATTGTTTAAAAATGGATTTACTTTAACAGAAACTTTAATTTATTTAGGTATTTTGGCAATTATTATTTCTGTTGTAACTATGATCTTTGTAAGTATTTATAACACACAAATTGATGAATCGGCACAAAATGAAATTTCTGGACAACTTAATTTTGCCACACAAGTTATTACAAGAACCATCAAAAACGCTGTATCTATAGACATTGAAAAAGATATTCCAACAGGAGAAATGCGACTAACGGCAAAAACAGAAAATGACACCCCAATTTTAATTTACTTAGAAAATAAAATTTTGTATTTAAAGAGAGGAAAGCAAGGATCTCAAGCAATTACTAGTAAACCGGTTGAAGTGGAAACAATTTCTTTTACTAAAAAAATTGAAGGGGAAAAAGAAATTGCTTTAGTTAATATAACGATGAGTATTTTATCAGGAAACAAAAAAATAACTAGAACAAACAATCTTACTATCTCCGTAGAAAAATAAATAATTGACTGATTGCTGACAATATAAAACTAAAGATATAAACAAATTATTTCACTCCTAAATAGAGATTCTTCACTTTGCTCAGAATGACGGGAGGATGAAGAACCTGATTCGCGTCTGTCATTCTGAGGAGTGAAACGACGAAGAATCTTATTCCCTGTCTGTCATTCTGAGGAGTGAAA
>JAVHOK010000045.1:0-8910 GCA_036170035.1 Minisyncoccota bacterium | reverse complement strand
GTCGGATATTTGTATTCGCTTGCCCAGTCAAAAGTTCGGAAATCGTTGAGCAGGGCGAGCAATAAAAAATCACTTTAATTATTAAGGTGATTTTTTAGCTCCCGATCTTTTAAAATATCCACTCCGGAATTAAAATTACCTTAATTATTAAGGTGACTTTCTACTTCATTGATAGTATAATTTCATTATGCAAAAAATAGCAACACGAATTTTTATTTACTCATCTATCGTTTTTGGTATTATCGGTATTTTGGTTGTCATAACTGCTTCTGGACCAAACACACCAGATTCAAATATAAGCAGAATATTAATTAAACTCTTATTTACAACCGTCTTTATCATACTACCTTCATTTGCATTGAGTGTTGCCAGTAAGTATCTAAATGACAAATCTTAATTCTTGACACAGGGTTTTTTAAGTTTTTTTAATCTGGTTTCCATTTCGTTCCATATGGAGAGCTAAGAAACTAGACACTATGCTTGGTATTATAAAAATACGACGATCTTGCTTTATATTTTCAATTTAATATAATTGTTTTAGAATTATAAAAGAAAACAAAAAGGGAGGTTGCGATGTCTAAAAATCAGTGTGGGGATCCATGTGGTAGTATTGTTTCAAAAAAACCAGCTTTTACTGAAGACGACTTGCAAAAAATGTTAAAAGCGAAAATTAGATTCTGTGAGAAAATTCTAGGACTCGATCACCAAACCGCAAAGCGGTGGGCGCGAGAGACCATAAGCATTGTCAGAGAAATTGATCACGAACTAGACTGAGTAATTCGTCTAGAATTGTACATTATCTAAAAAAGAACACGCTGTCCCCCAAGGGACAGTTTTTTGTATAAAAATACCCCTATATTATAAGATATTATAAGGGGTATTTTTTTGTAAAGATTAAGCAGATTGCTCTGGAGTTTTCTCTGTGGTTTTTGAAGGAGTTTCTTTGACCTCAGTGGCAACTTCTTCGCTCTCAACGGCGATCATTGGAACATTACATGTTGGGCAATTACCAGCTACTTCGGCAACTTGACCACATGTTGAACATTTATATGTCATATTTTAAAATAAAATTATTTTTTGAATCGTCCTGAGATTCTCAACATAATCTCATTAATAACAGAAGTGTAACATTAAAAAAATCATAAGTCAATAACTTGATCTAATTTTTAACTGAAATTTTTGATTTTTGTCGACGGATGACATATTTAACAAGAGATTTAATAACAAAAAATAAAATAATTATTCCAAGAGTAAACAAAACCATACGCACTCCGCCAATTGCATCGGATGCTTTTTGCCAATAAGGTCCCAAAATCCATCCCGCAAGGACATATCCTCCACTCCAAGTAATAGCTGAAATAATAACGGCACTTATAAAAACTTTTGGGCGAATACGCAACAGTCCAGCAGCAACAGATGTATAACCACGCAAATAAGGAATTAATCTTCCAATATAAATACTCAACATACCTTTTTGAGAAATACGATGGGTAAGAGATTCTATGCGCTCACGAGATATAGGGATCCATTTTGGTTTATGGTTTAATAAATATTCTCCAAAATAATAAAAAACAAAAAATAATATTGATGTTCCGATAAAATCTGCCGACACAGCAGTTAAAAAAATAAATGTAAATGAAAATGTATGAATTGATGCAAGATACCCAGAAAATAAAAGAACAAGTTCATTAGAGATTGGATTAGGAACACCTAATTCTTGTAAAAAAATCAATAAAAAAACAGCTAGATATCCATATTGTAAAATGTATTGAGTGAGTGTTACTGGCATAAATATTATTTATATTCTTTTGAAAAATATGTTTTAAAATATGTGCGAACATATTTTATTATTGGTTTAATGGTTCCGTTTTCAAATCTTCTAGGAGTACTTTTAACTACTAATGTTGGATCAAAAATAATTTTACCAACATGTCTAGCAATTAACATGGCGATAGCCGCGTCATCTCCATAAAAAACCAAAGGCGGAAGTCCGCCAATTTTATCAATCGCCCATCTCCACACGGCAAAATTTCCTCCAATTACTACTCCGGATTTTTTTCTAAAAATTATTGACAAAACACGAGGAATAATGGGTATAAATATGTGATTATAAATATAATCAAAATACTTTGTAATACCAGTAAAACCATGATCATATGGTCCAGAAATTAAAATAATCTCATCAGAAAGACACGATTCTATATGTTTAAGCCAATCAAATGGCGCTTGGCAATCGGCATCTAAAAAAGCAATGATTTCTCCAGTGCTCTCCGTCACACCTCTTTGTCGAGCAATGTTTGTGCCTTTTTGTTTTTCAATAATTACCTTATCAGCACCAGCTTCTTTGGCAAAAAAAACAGTTCTGTCAGTAGATCCATTATCTATAACAATAATCTCAAACAAATCGCGATCAATGGATTGATGCTGTAAAGATTGAATTGCTTTAATGATTAATTTTTCTTCGTTTAAAGCAGGGATGACCACAGAGATTTTTTTCTTTTCCATAATATTATTTGAAACAGCCAACTTTAAGAAATACCATTAAAAACAACATAGTCTTTTTTAAATATTTTTTTAGCTAAACAAAAAATTGTATAAACTATAAAAAAAGCAGCAAAAACATCTATGGAATAATGAAGATGTCCGAGCAAAACCACGGTACCAAAAAATAGCGAGGCAGATAGACAAAAAAATCTTAAATACTTATTATCCCAGAATATCAACGCCATCAAAAATGGAAATCCTGTATGCCCAGAGAAAAAAAGATCATTACCCGTAGTAAAAACCCCAAGAAGACCATTGCTAACAATTTGAGTATGAGTAGGAAACGGTCCAATGTGAGTCATACTTATAAAAGCAGATCTAACAAGAATAGAAATAGAAAGACTTTTTAGAGTAAACGGTATTTTTTTAGGATTTAATAGAATATAAATTATAATAATAGCCCAAAAAATAACTGGACCATAAACAAAAATACCATCCACATCAAAAACTTTGGTATTACTTAATATAATATCGGTAACAGGGTTACTGGAACTTTCCGTCGCATAAATTATTGCAAAATAAGTTACTATTATCCCAATTAAAAAAAGTAAAAAACCTAAACTAATGGACCAGAGATATTGTTTATCTGAAAAATATTTTTTATATTCTTTTAAATTATTAAACATAAGATTTGTTAAGTTAACTATAAACAAAAAATAGACAAGATACAACTAAAAAATTATTCATATTTTTGATTCTTCTTCGTAAATGTGTCTATTTGTTTTAAGACGGTATATTTTAAAAACATTAACAATTGGGAAAAAATCTGTAATAAAATTATAAGCCGATGCGCCAAGTGGACCAATTATTCCTCCAAAAACAAGTGCTAGCCCTACCACATTAGTAATCCCCCAAATGATAAAGTTTTGTTTTATAACTCTAACTACTTCTCTACTTAAAAGCATAGCTTCGGGAATTCTTCTAAAATTATCGTGCATTAAAGCGACATCAGCCGTCTCAACCGCAGCATCTGATCCTATAGCTCCCATAGCGATACTAACATCAGCCAAGGCCAATGAAGCAGCATCATTAACTCCATCACCAATCATTGCAATACTTTCATATTTGTTTTTAAGTTTTTTTATAATGGTTAATTTATCAACCGGTTTTAAATTGGCATAATATTCGTCAATCCCCGCTTCTTTAGAAACCTTACTAGCGACAACTTCATTGTCTCCGGTTAACATAACCCACTTTTTTATTCCCATCTCACGAGTTTCTATTATGCTTTCTTTGACAAATTGTCTCATTTCGTCCTCTAAAATTACCAACCCAATAAGGTTTTTCTCTTTACTAATAACGGTTAAACTATAACCCTTATTTTTTAATTCAATAGTTTTTTCTTTTTGTTGATTGGTAAGTTTAATTCCGTTTTCTTCAAGAAAACTAATTTTTCCAGCTATGTATTTAATCTTATTTTTTATAATCCAGATACCATCTCCTGGAATCTCGTGAAATTGATCGGGAGAAAATATTTTGACATTTTTTTCTTTTAAAAATTTAATTATGGCTAAGCTCGAGGGATGACGAGAATTTATTTGGAGACTGGCGATGATTTCATAAAACTCTTTCAGAGAAATTTTATCAACGACAATTATATCAATAACTTTAGCCGATCCTTTTGTAAGGGTGCCAGTTTTATCAGTAACAAAGATTGTAACTTTTTTTAGAGCTTCGATGACTGCCACTCCTTTAATTATAATTCCGTCACGAGCAGCCCTAGCAATTGAAATTGTAAATCCAAGCGGAATCGCAACAGCAATATCATCAGCGCAAGTAACCAAAAGGATACTCAACACCAAATTAAGATTTTTAGATATTATAAAAATTAAAATTGATCCAAAGATTGTTAGGAAAATATACCAAACACTAAATTTGTCAGCAATTCTTTCTGTTGGAGTTTTTTCTCGACTAACTTTATCAACTAATTCAATTATTTTTGCCAAAGTCGTATCCTGGCCTATTTTTTCTGCCCTTACCAACAAAGAACCACATATATTTAAAGTGGAACTATAAACTTGATCCCCTGTTTTTTTAGAAACCGGTTCGCTTTCTCCAGTTAATGTTGATTGGTCAACATTGGCGGTTCCACTTATAACTGTACCATCAATTGGAATTCTATCACCTGATTCAACTACAACTAAATCTCCTTGTTTTGTATCCTCAAGAGAAATTTCTTCTATTTTCTCTCCGATTTTTATTTTTACCTTTTCCGGACGATACTTTAATAGTCGCTCTATAATGTTTTTTGTTCTGTTTCTAGTAAATCCCTCAAAAAGACGAGCAGACCCAAGCATCATATTTATAAAAGCAGAAGAAACCCACTGACCTTGAATATATGTAAATATCAAAGCAATACTAGCTAAAAGATCAACGGTTACTTTTTTGTTTTTTAAAGCGATTATGACGCTTTTTAGGACTGGAAAAATACCCACAATGGCAACTAAAATAATAAGGTTTTTATAAAAACTTGGAGAAAATATTTTAAACCAATAACAAACGAGCGCCAACAAACAGGCACTAACAAAAATTCCATCAAAAATAACCCTGCGGTCTTTTTTTGTTGATTTTTTTAAGTCACTCACAATGTTATTATATCAGATATAGAAAAAATTACTAAGAATTCAGGCATATTTGCATAAAAATAAAGCGCATCAATATTATTTTTTTGCTCTGTTCCCTTTGCTTTTTGGAAAGAATAGGTGCATACTCTATTTATTATTAATAATCAATATAATACATAAAAATTATGGGAGATTTTAAAGGAGGGGGCGGAAGACGCTCTACAAATAACGGCGGTGGATTTGGAGGACGAAGTAGTGGTGGCCGACCAAATTTTTCTAGACAAGGTGGCGGTGGATTTGGAGGTAGAGATCGTGGACCTGTAACTATGCACCAAACAGTTTGCGATAAATGTGGTAATAGTTGTGAGGTTCCTTTTAGACCAACAGAAGGAAAACCAGTTTATTGTAGTAATTGTTTTGAGAAAAAAGAAGGAGGAGGAAATGACAGAGGAAGAGATAGATTTCCAAGAAAAGATTTTAATAGTTATGAGTCCCCTACCAGAAATAATAGTACTGGAGGAAATAATGACGAATTAAAAAAACAGTTAGAGTTATTAAATATAAAAATGGATAGACTTATAAAAGCTGTAGAAGTTATGGCAAATATTAAACCATTAGTAGTAGAAAAACCAAAAGAAATAGAAAAGAAAATTGTAGCCGTTAAGTCAGAAAAATCAGCCAAAACAGTTGCCAAAAAGATAAAAAAGTAGAAAAATATGTTTTAAAAAACCAATTAATTTGACTAATTGGTTTTTTAATGTTAGCATTACTCTCGGTTAGTAAGATAACTACTTAATAAAGAATTTCGTCGAGTTTATTATGTGGTTAAACTTTAGGGTAAAACCTTAAAAAATTAATAGAAAATAACTTTACAAATATGGAAGGAATTATAAAAACCCTTACACCAAAAGGATTTGGATTTATCACCGTTGAAGGAGAGCAAAAAGATTTATTTTTTCACAGCAACGAGCTCAAAGACGTAAGCTACGATTCTTTGAAAGTTGGTGATAAAGTATCTTTTGACAAAGTTGAAGATAAAGAAAAAGGAAGAACAAGTGCAGTAAATGTATCCCTTGTCTAATATCTAAACAAAATAAAAAACTCCTAATCTAGGGGTTTTTTGTTTTGTTAAAAAAATATAACCAATCTTTTTTGACATATAAACTAAGAATGTGCATAATAAAACGAATATGAAAGAAAATCAGATAAAAATAAATAAGAAAAAAGACGGAATGTGGGATGTGATTGTTATAGGTGGAGGTCCAGCAGGAATGATAGCAGCAGGAAGAGCGGCAGAATTAGGTCGCTCCGTTTTGTTAATTGAAAAAAAACAAGAACTTGGCAGAAAACTTCTTATCTCTGGTGGTGGACGATGTAATTTAACAAACAATAAACAAGACATTCGAATATTAGCATCACAATACAAAGGAAGTGATCAATTTCTTATGTCAACATTTTCCCAATTTGATGTTAAAAAAACTTTGGCATTTTTTAGTCAAAGAGGAATGAAAACAAAGGAAGAAGCGGAGGGAAGAATATTTCCTTCTTCAAATAAATCTCAATCAGTCCTGGATATATTATTTAAATATATGAATAAAGGTGGAGTAGAAATAAGATCAAATTTAACAGTTTTAGGATTTTCTTTTGATGAAAAGAAAGAGCTTGTTGTAAAAATAAAAAAAGGAAAAAATCTTAAAGCACACTCTTATATTATGGCCACAGGGGGCACTTCTCATCCAGAAACCGGTTCAACGGGAGAGGGGTTTGAATGGCTCAGAGAATTAGGACATACAATTGCTGAAAATAATTTTGCACTTGTTCCTTTAGCAATAAAAAATGGGTGGGTAAAAAGATTGGCTGGATTAACACTTGATAATATTAAACTGACTGTGATGCAAAATGGAAAAAGGCAGATTGTTCAAAAAGGAAAAATATTATTCACGCATTTTGGAATAAGTGGACCAACAGTTTTAAATATGAGCAAAGAAGTTGGTGAATTACTATATAATGGAGAAGTTGTTATTTTGCTTGATTTATTTCCAAAACTTGACAATGGAGAATTAAGACAAAAAATTCAAGAACTTTTAATATCCGAAAGTAATAAAAAAATAAAAAATTCATTGGGATCACTTGTACCATCAACACTCGTTCCAGAGATATTAACAATGGCTCAAATAGACCAAGAAACAGCTAATCATAGTGTACGACACGAAGACAGAATAAGACTTGTAGAGTGCCTTAAATCGCTTATGATGCATGTTAAAGGACTTCTAGGGGCGAATAAAGCAATTGTTTCATCAGGAGGAATTAATCTTAAAGAAGTGAATTTTAAAACAATGCAATCCCGTGTTGTCCCACAGATATATATAGTTGGTGATATGCTTAATATTAATCGTCCCTCGGGAGGATATAGTCTCCAATTATGTTGGACAACTGGATTTGTAGCAGGAAGTAACGCGGGAATAAAAATAGATAAGTAATATGTAGAAAGTAAAAAGGATGTATAGAGTATAATGTATGTTGTATGCGGTATGAAAAAAATAATAAAAAAATATAAAGAACCGCCATATGTGTGTAGACATTACCAAAATAACTTGACAAAACAATAAGTTTATAATATACTTCACTTCATAAGTTAAATCTCTCTGTCTCCATATATATTATTCTGGAACTTAAGAGACACTAGTCGGGCTTATCTCTTAATTAAAAGACTAGAATAAATATATGTTTAGATCAAAAATGGCTAAAACCCATAGTTTCGGTAGGCGCTCTGGCTTTAGTAAACCTCGTCCAGGCAGAGGTCAATTTAGCGATGTTTCAAAATTTATAAACAAAGCTAATCCTGTTGTAGATGCCAAGCCTTATCAATCAATAAATTCTTTTGCTAGTTTTCCTATTAATGAAAAAATAAAAGAAAACATTTTGAAAGTTGGCTATACTCAACCAACTCCTATTCAGGATCAAGTAATTTTGCATATCTTAGCAGGTCGCGATATTGTTGGAATAGCAAATACTGGCACTGGAAAAACAGCAGCTTTTATTATTCCTCTTTTAGATAGAGTAATTAAAGATAAAACACAAAATATTTTAATTATGGCTCCAACCAGAGAGTTGGCTGCGCAGATTAATCAAGAATTAATAAAATTTGCTTCTGGATTACACATCTTTTCTGTTTGTGTTGTTGGTGGAATGCCCATTTTTAGACAAATTAGTGACTTGCGTAATAGTCATAATTTTGTTATTGGCACACCAGGAAGAATTAAAGATCTTGTTCAGCGTGGTCGCTTAAAAATGAGTCAATTTCAAACGGTTATTTTAGACGAATCAGATCGTATGCTTGATATGGGATTTATTAAAGATATTAGAATCTTAATGTCAGAAACACCAAAAAATAGACAAACACTTTTTTTCTCTGCTACATTGTCCAATGATATCAAACATCTTATTGGAGAGTTTCTAAATAATCCAATCAATATATCTGTCAAAACATTTGATACTCCCCAAGGAGTAGACCAGGATGTTATTTATGTAAAAGATACCCCTAAGTTTGATATTTTACATAAATTATTAAAAGGAGAAGAGTTTAATAAAGTGCTTATTTTTGGAAGAACAAAATTTGGAGTAGAAAAATTATATGAATCACTTTTTCGTCGTGGATTTAAAGTAGAGTCTATTCATGGGAATAAAAATCATAACCAACGCCAACGCGCTTTAAAATTATTTAAAGATGATTTAATTAGCATCTTGGTAGCAACCGATGTGGCGGCGCGGGGACTTGATATTCCTAATGTTAGTCATGTTA
>JAVHOK010000044.1:0-9286 GCA_036170035.1 Minisyncoccota bacterium | reverse complement strand
GTCAGTTGTTTACCCTGAACGAAGTTGAAGGGTTAGCTAGTTTGTCTAAGAAAGTTATCCACTTGCATATTAAATAGTAGTGGAGCATAATAATACGAGAGTGGGGAAAAGTGGATGATTGTGTGGATGTGACCAAGACATTTGTCTGCCGACCATAGACAAATGTCTTGGCTCCCTCTTTATGCTTTAAATAAAAAATATTTATTATGTTTTTAGGAGAATACAAACACAGTTTAGATCCCAAAGGAAGAATGGCTATGCCAGCTAAGTTTAGATTGAAACTTGAAGGCGGAGCGGTTCTTACTCGTGGACTAGATAAATGTTTGTTTGTTTTTCCTGAAAAAGAATGGGATGTTCTTGCTCAAAAAATTGTTTCTTTGCCAATATCTCAATCTGGATCAAGGGCTTTTTCTAGATTGATGCTTTCAGGAGCATCTGATGTTGAATTTGATGCCCAAGGAAGAATATTGATTCCAGAAAGTTTAAGAAAATACGCTGGATTTTCTAAGAGTGTTGTCGTTATGGGACTTTATAACAGGATTGAAATCTGGGATGAAAAAATCTGGGATGAGTATAAAAAGAAAACCGAAAGAGAGTCAACCGAAATTGCTGAGAAAATGTCAGACCTTGGTATCTAGTCACTATTAATTAATTTAACATTATGCATCTTCCAGTATTACTCAATGAAACAATAGAATTATTAAATTTAAAAAAAGGATATTTTATTGTAGATGGAACTGTAGATGGGGGAGGACACGCAGAGAAAATTATAGAAAAAATTATGCCGGGGGGAGAGTTTTTGGGGATTGATTTAGATAAAGACACCATCACAAAAACTGAAGAAGAAAAAAAGAAAGAGTTTGGTAAATTTACGAGTCATTTGCACTTTAAACATGGAAATTATAAAGATATTGTAGAGATTTTAAAAAATCTTAAATTAGGCAAAGCAGATGGGGTTATGGTTGATCTTGGATACTCTTCTTGGCAAATAGATGATCAAGAAAGAGGATTTTCTTTCAAGGGAGATGGGCGATTGGATATGAGATATGATATTTCTTCTGGATTTAGTGCTGAAGATGTAATTAATGGTACCAACGAAGAAGAACTGGCTAATATCTTATATCAGTATGGAGAAGAAAGATTTTCAAGGAGAATAGCCAAGGGAATTATAGAAGCAAGAAAAAAACACAGAATAGAAACAGTTGGAGAGTTAGTGGGGACTATTAGTTATTCAGTTCCGGCTTTCTATCGAAGAGGAAAAATATCTTGTGCTACAAAATCATTTCAGGCCTTGCGGATATATGTTAATAAAGAATTTGAAAACCTAACCACTTTTCTAGCAGACATAAAAAAAGTGATTAAGCCCGGTGGACGAGTAGTCATTATCACATTTCATTCATTAGAAGACAGAATTGTTAAAAGAAGTTTTCAGCAAATGCACAAGGATAAAATTGGAATGATAATCAATAAAAAAGTTATCAAGCCAACCAAAGAAGAAGTTCAAAACAATCCAAGAAGTCGTTCGGCAAAAATAAGAGCAATAGAAATAATATAAAAATATGACCGCCCTAGAATTTGGAGAAAAAAATTACAAATCAAACAAGCTAACTATTTTTTTAATTGGGGCACTTGTTGTCTCTGCTATTTTTAGTATTATTTCTTACAATAATTTAATTGGTCTTAGGCACGACATTAAAACAGTTCAAAATAATTTATCTAAAGAACAAGTTGCTAACGCCGAACTTAAAAATTCTTATTATCAGAAAATTGACGAACTTCTAACCGAGTCTAGTAGTCAACTCTCAGGACTAGTCAAAGAAAAAATTCCTCAATATGTTTCTCAAGAAGAAGATTTATCTCTTTCTTATAAAAAAGGAAATTAAAAAGGAAAAATTAAGTGAAAATTTTTTCCAAATAGATTATAATTAAATCTTCGGAATTAAAAAAATAATTTTAAAAACATTTTATTATGAGATGGAGATGTTGGGTCATTAGAATAACTTTTGTATTAGCGTTCTTCGCGCTAATTGCCAACATCTACAAGATTCAAATTCTTAAAGGGGACGAGTATGCTGTCAAAGCCAATGCTCAAGAAAAAAGTTATGCCTCAGCCCGTTTAGACAGGGGTCTTATTTATTTTACAGATAAAAATAATAACTCCATAGAAGCCGTTTTAAATAAAAAATATCTTCTAGTTTATGCTGTTCCAACTGAAATTAAAGATCCTCACAGCGTTGCCCTTTTACTCTCCGATATTATTGGTAAAGATGTTTCTATTTTAGAAAAAATGCTTTCAAAAAAAGGAGACCAATATGAGCTTCTTATAGAAAAAGCTTCTGCCGAACAAGAAAGAAAGATTAAAGATCTTAATATCACAGGTATTCATTATCGCGATAATCTTAGTAGATTTTATAATTTCAAAAATATGGCCTCTCATCTTTTGGGAATATATTCTCCTTCCGAGGATAACACTACTCAAGGGAGATATGGATTAGAATTATTTTTTGAAGATTATTTAATTGGTTCTGGCACTAACGAACAGAAAAAAGATTTTCAACAAGGGGATGGTCAAGATAGTTTATATCTAACCATAGATAGAAATATTCAATCCGAAGCCGAAAGAATTATTGCTAGTTTAATGAAAGAATGGAAAGCCGATTCTGCTACCGCCATTGTTCAAGATCCATTTACTGGAAAGATTCTTGCTATGGCCAGTTTGCCAGATTTTGATCCTAATGATTATTCCAAATATAAAATTCAAGATTTTCTCAATCCAGCCGTTGAATCCGTTTATGAGCCGGGATCTGTTTTTAAACCGCTTACAATGTCGGCTGGAATTGATTCGGGGAAGATTACCCCTCAAACCACTTACAACGATGTCGGCTTTCTTAAACTAGATGGTGCTACTCTCAAAAACTGGGATAACAAAGCCCACGGTTTACAGACTATGACTAATGTTATAGAAAAATCTCTTAACACCGGAGCTGCTTTTGCTGAAAAAACTATGGGACACAAAATTTTTGCCGAATATATTAAGAAATTTGGATTTGGAGAAAAAACCAACATTACTCTTCCCGGAGAAGTTAATGGCAGCATTAGAAATCTTTCTAGCAAAAAAAATGTTGATTTCGCTACAATGTCTTATGGCCAAGGAATTTCCGTCACGCCAATACAAATGATTAATGCTTTTTCCGCTATTGCTAACGGAGGAGTTTTATTAAAACCGCTGATTGTTCAAGGTCAAAAACCAGAGGTTATCCGAAGAGTCATTTCCAAAGAAACATCTCAAAAAGTTATTGATATGATGGTCAGTGCCGTAGACAAAAATATATTAGCTAGCGTTGATCAATATAATGTTGCTGGAAAAACGGGCACCGCTTTTATTCCAAACTTTGGTGGAAAAGGTTATTCTGAAAATGTTATCAATACTTATCTTGGTTTTGCTCCCGCTACTAATCCAAAATTTGTTGTTTATATAAAATTGGATAATCCAATTGGGACGCCTCTAGCTGGACAGACTGTCGTCCCGGCCTTCAAATCTTTAACCGAGTATTTACTCAATTACTACGAAATCAAGCCAGATAGGCAAAATTAGCTTTTTATTTATATTTTTGCTAGGTTAATTTCAATCAATATGAGAAGAACAATTAAAAACCTACTAATGATAGTTTTGAAGAAATTAGCCAAATCAACGGTTAGTAAATTCAAACCCACGGTTATAGCAATTACCGGTAGTGTTGGAAAAACCTCAACCAAAGAGGCAATTTACGCTGTTCTATCGGGATATAAGGTTGTAAGGAGAACTGCTCTTAATTTTAATAATGAGATAGGGGTTCCTTTGACTATTTTAGGTGATTGGGAAAACATCTCTAAACCCGCCTGTTTTTTTTGGACTAAAGTTATTTTTAAATCCATCTTTGTTTTAATTTTTGTCAAAAAAGAAGAATATCCAAATGTTCTTGTTTTAGAATATGGAGCCGACAAACAAGGTGATATTAGTTATCTTTTATCTATTGCCAAACCTCATATTGGTGTTATTAGCGCAATCGGAACAATCCCTGTCCATGTTGAAAATTATTCTCAAGGAATAGAATCTGTTGCCAAAGAAAAAGGAAAAATTGTTACCGAATTATCTCCTAACGATTTTGGTATTTTAAATTTTGATGATCCTTGGACAGACAAAATAATTTCAAAAACAAAAACACACATTCTAACATTTGGAACCAGTGAGGGTGCTAATGTTAAAATCTCTAGAATCAATCACATCTTAAACGATGGGAAAATAACTGGTCTTGGATTTAAATTGGAACAAAAGGGGACATCTTTTCCCGTTGTTTTGCCTGATGCTTTTTCTGTTTCTCACGCCTATGCTTGTGCTTGTGCTGTTGCTGTAGCAGAAGTGTTTGATATTAATATGGTGGATGCCGCTCAGGAGTTTTCAAAAAAATATGCCCCAGTTTATGGCAGATCTTTGATTTTAGACGGAATAAAAAATACTCAAATTATTGATGAGAGTTACAATTCTTCTCCTTTAGCACTAGAAACAACCCTAAAAACTATCAAGACTGCTACTTATTCTAGAAAGATTGCCGTTTTGGGAGATATGCTAGAGCTTGGAGAGTTTTCCATTAAAGCTCACGAGCTTGCCGGTGAAATTGTTAGAGATTGTGTTGATGTTTTAATTACCGTTGGCGCAAGAGCTAAATTTATCGCCGAACGCGCTATAAAAAAAGGATTCAAAAAAGAAAATGTTTTTGTTTTTGATGAGGCCAAAGAAGCTGGTATAAAACTTCAAGAAATAATAAAAGAAGGGGATTTAATTCTCATCAAGGGCTCCCGTGCTATTGGTTTAGATAGCGTTGTAGATGAAGTCAGAAAGATGTAGGTTTTTGTGTGCCATTTCGTCCGTCTCTTTTTCGTCTTTTCACCAAAATAAAATTACCATTTAAAATGGTGATTTTATTTTGGTGTGTTTATTGTATCAAGCTCGAACCTATTTCCAAAATCAATAATACTTCCCCTAAGGAAGTCCAACTTCCTTAGGATTTTCTTTCCTCGTTTTACCTTCTCTGTCACTCCGCTTTTCCTCTGTCGTTCTTCTCTTCTTTTTTTGTCATTCTGAGTCCGTTGGCTGGAGGGCGAAGAATCTAGCCCCCTTTTTACATTTATCAATCATTTGAAATGTAAAATTTTCTGTATTATACTATTTCTAGAACAAAAGGAGGCATCATAATGAAAACGGAATATAAGGTCTTTAAGAAAGGATATGATTCCTGGGAATTGCGGTCAGATGAAGAGGATCGTTTTGGCGGTACTTGCGTTGCTACTATCTATGCAAAAAACGATCTTGAAGCAAAATTAAGAGCTTTTCGTATAAGTATATCTCATAGTTTTGAAATTTCTGGTATTGGTCGAGTCAGTAAGGGTCGTTGCCTTATTAAAGTTCGTTGATTCTCACAACAAACAACTCCTTGGTGGCCACATTGTGGCCATATTTTTTTATTTAGTTGTATGTATTAAGTATTTTTTACCCTTCTCTATTCAATTCTGTCGTGATTACAGTATAAATGCCACTTAAATATGGTATAATAAGAATATGGACAATTTAAAACAAAACAATTTTGCTTTTATAGATGGACAAAATTTATATCTTGGTACGACAAAATGCTATTATTGTGCAGATAAACTCGGTATAGAGATAAAAGATTGTCAACTTTCCGATTGTACTTGCGGAAAAGCATGGGAGATTAATTTAAAAAAACTACGTATATATTTAGACGAGAATTATAGCGTGACAGAGGCTTATTATTTTTTAGGGTATTTAAATGAAAATAACACCGAAATATATAACAAAATACAAAAAGCAGGATTTATTATTATATTTAAGGAACACTCATCATTGGCCAAGTCTAAGAAAAAAGGTAACGTTGATACAGATATCGTTTTTGAGATAATGAAAAATCTGATTGAAAGATATGGGGATATAAACAAAATTGTTCTTATTTCTGGAGATGGTGATTATAAAAAAATTGTTTATTATCTAGTAGGTAAAGGCAAATTTAAAAAAATACTATTTCCAAACAGGAAATATTCCTCTTCTTTATACAAGGAACTCGGATCAGAATATTATGATTATTTAGATAATATAAGAAGTTATATTGAATAAAAAGAAGGGGGCTCCTAAGGCACTTACACCTTTCGGATCCCCCTTCGTGTTGATAAATAAATCATACCCCCTTTTATTAAAATATGCAAGGATCTGTGGAAAACTCCACAAAGCTACATTTTGGTGACCCCTACGGGAATCGAACCCGTATTTACGCCGTGAGAGGGCGCCGTCCTAGCCGTTAGACGAAAGGGCCTATTAAAATCTAAATCAATTAGTAATTTACTCCATTTTTTCAACTAATTCAAGGTATTTTTTATATACAAACTGCGACTAGTTCAGTCGCAGTAAAAAGGTGTGCTTTGATAGATAATTAAATGCGAATTTCTTTATCTTCACGAACCAAAATAATTCTAGATATTTTAAATGAATAGTCTCTAGCAATACTTTTAGCTTTTTCTCGTGCCTGTTCATCATTGTCTGCTGTAATAATAAACGGTTTTTCATTTTCTGTATCACAGTTTTCAATCTTAACGAAATATCCGATGTAATCATTCATAGTATCCTCCTATTTCAATTTAATTATAGCATAGTTTCCAAAAATATTTTACAATTTTATTTTGGTAAAAAAATACTACCAAAAAGGTAGTATTTTCATTAAATTATTTTTTAACTTGAGTAGGGTTGATTGATTTTTTGTCTGGCTTTTGCATTGCCGTTACTTCTTTCTTTATGTCTTTCCAATGTGTTTTTAATTCTTTTACAAGTGCCTCAACATCTTTTTTATCAATGTTTTTTAAATCACTATATTTTTTTGAAATCTTATCAACAGCTTGATTGTAGATAGGCTCTGATATTTCTTTGGCCTTTTCTAATTGTTCTAATACTTCTGCCTTTGCCTTTAGTGCCCAACTCTTAACACTCTTTCTATTTTTCTTTGCACCCTTTCCATAAACAAAATACGATCCCGCTAATGCAGCTGCTGCTGCGGTCAAAACTGTCCCGATGCCCAACTCAACTAATGTTTTTTTATTTGTTTTTTTCATATTATTTTTTTACTTTCTTGCCCTGAGTATAATTGAAGGGTTTTTTATTTGTTTTTTTAAAATACGACAAGCCCCATTCAATAAAATCAGAAATCTTTTTTTCTTCTCCTTTTATTTTTTCAATAATTATTTCAATTACTCTGTACAGGCCCTCTACTTGTTTTCTCGCCCCTTTGGTTATTGTTTTTATATCTCTTGCGATGGCGATTATGTAGATTCCGATAATAATTCCAATTATCCCCAAAGCTACAAATCCAACCGAAGATATAAAAAAGAAAATATCTGATTTAAATATTTCACTCATATAAATTAATTATACCACATTTGTCTCTAAAACGTAAAAGATTGTCTTTTCTTATAGTTTTCAATTTTGAAATTTTAATTTTTAATTTGTTTTGTTCTCGCAAACACACTACACGGCAAAGCCCTTTCTTCTCCTTTCTCTAAAATCTGCAGTTCTCCGCATTCAATGTTTTCTATTGGCAAAATATCACTCAAGATATTTTTTATTGTTGTTGGGGAATATCCAATTGAGTAACTATTTATTAAAACAAACAAAGGTTTTTTAACTAAAACTTTTTTAACCAAATCAAGTAATTCAGAAATATTTTTTTCAAATTTAAACACCTTTCCCTTCTGATCTCTCCCAAAGGATGGGGGATCCATAATTACTCCATCATACTTAACTTCTCTTTTTATCTCTCGTGTAACAAATTTTATTACATCGTCCAATATCCATCTAATTGGCGCTTTTTCTAGTCCGCTTAGTTTCTGATTTTCTTTTGCCCAATTAATAGCTGGTTGTGATGCGTCTACATGGGTCACCTTCGCTCCTTTAGATGCGCAATATAAACTTGCTCCACCCGTATATCCAAAAAGATTTAAAATATTAGGTTTGTTGTCGTCTTTATTTTTCTCTTTGTCGTCATTTGTAGGTCGTTGGTTGTCGGTCATTAGCTTCTCCATCCATTTCCAATTTGATATCTGTTCTGGAAAAAGACCCGTGTGTTTAAAGGGGGAGAGTTGAAGTTTCATTTTTATATCTTCATAAGAAAAAATCCAATCATCTTTAACGCTTTTATTTTTCCAATGGCTAGTTCCAGTTTTTTCTTTGTTAAAAACCGCATCAGCCTTTTCCCATTCCTCTTGAGAAAGTTTTTTCTTCCAAATTGCATTAGGGTCTGGACGAGAAACAATATATTGTCCAAATCTCTCAAGTTTATATTCTTCTCCAGAATCAATAAGCTCGTAGTCTTTTTGGGATTCTAATTTATATATAATCATATCTTAATTATAATACGATAACCTTATAAAAATAAAGATATTGTTTTTTTGTCGTTTCTGATGGTATATTTACTTTATGAGTTATCTGAAAATAAAAAGATTTATTTTTGACACCAAAAACTCCATTGCCCTTGGTTTAGCCACCGTTTTATGGTTAATTTCCGTGTCAATTTTTTATGTTCAGATTTTTATCAGCGAAGATCAAAAATTTATTTTACATTATAATGCCGTCAAGGAGATAGATTTTGTTGGTGGTAGTTTTGATATATTTTATTTATTAGTACTTCTGACTGTTTTGGCCGTTGTTAATTCTTGGATAGCTTATCTCCTCTACTATAAAGAGAAATTTCTTTCAATTTTAGTCCTTTATTCTAATGTTTTTATTATGTTTCTAGGAGTGATGATTTTCTATGTTTTGTCTATTATTAATTAACATATATCAACCAAGGTTTAAACGATCTTCCCTTGACTTTTGTAGAAATACGAGTATAATAACAAGTGAGTGAAGTGTGGAATAGCTTTTATTGATTTATCAAAAAAAGCCATTCTCCCGTTTCCCCCTCGGCCTTGTGTCGGGGGGGTTTTGTATAAAAAATAAGTATAAAGTAAAGAATTAAGTTAATAAAATTTATCCAAAAATCAGTTAAAAAGAAATGCAATATTCTCATAGAGCCAGAAATAGAAATCATTGACTAAATAAATACTAAGTGCTATAAAGTAATCAGATCACTACAAAATGGAGGAAGCAAAATGCTAACAACATACCACGGTCTTTTAGGCATTCTTTGTTTTTTTTATGGCGTTATTATTCTTCCACTCTTTAATTATGATGTTCGTCATGGGAAAAATA
>JAVHOK010000043.1:0-1941 GCA_036170035.1 Minisyncoccota bacterium | reverse complement strand
GAAAATATTTTTATAAAGTTAACAATTTTTTTGCCATAAGGAGAAAGAGAGTGAGCAACTGATCTACCTTTATATTTTTTATTAATAAGTCCAGCTTGGACCAAGCGTAGAGTATGCCCAGAGACCGTCTTTAAATTACATTTTAATTCGTCTGCTATGTTATCCAGCGTCATACCATCGCTATCTTTTAGAATCAATAAAATATCAATACGACGATGATTAGAAATTCCTTTAAAATGTCTCTCTAATTGTTTGCTTGTTTTTATTGTACTCATATTTCTAAAAAATAATAAAAATATTTTTTTGCCCTTATTTTAATTTAATCTATTCATTATATTATACCACTTTACAGGATATTCTCACATTCTCGAGAATATGAGAATATCCTGTATAACTAAAAATAAATAATAAAACAAACCCTATCATTTGAGGAATTTGATAGACATTGGCGCAATTACTAAACGAAGCTCAAACCTATTTTGAATAAAAATGCTTAATTAGCTCCGCTCCGCGTTTCCGCTCGCCGAAGGCGGGGCGAGCGAGCAAACAAACTGCCCGCAAAATTCGCAATGTTTAGAATGGTCGGGCTGCCGGGAATTGAACCCGGGTCGCACCCACCCCAAGGGTGAATACTGCCGTTATACTACAGCCCGATAATAACCACAAATAAAATTTTACTTAAAATCCCATTTGATTAAAACAATAATACTAAAAAACAAACCATTTAAAAATGGTTTGTTTTTTAAAGTTTTATTTTGATTTTTTTGGCATTGCCATTCTTTTTATACAAGAAGTACAGGCAACTATTCTAGTTCCATCGGCTGATCTTGTTTTTTGAAGATTGGGATATTTTCTTTTCCAATCTACTGGATCGTAGGCACTTTTAATTTTCTTATTTTTTCCTGCCATTAAAGATCCTTTATTACAAATTGAACACTGTTTCATAGTTGTTAATTTATACCAAATATTTTATAAAAAAGCAAGAGATGCACCAACCAACGACAAACGACTGACGACTAACAACCTAAATATAAAAAACTCCGTTGACCTATGATTTTGTTTAAAACTATATTCTGTACTAAAAAGCCCTACTTACATAGATTCGTCTTGGCAATAATACCAAGTGGGTAGACTCAGCCAGATGCCAAAGCATTTGGTAATATGTCTTCCCTATGTTTAAGGTTTGGCCAAGAATCTTTCAGTAGGACTTATATCTATTATAGCATACTAATAAGTAGAAAGTAATAGGTAGAGGGTAATAAGTAAAAAGTCATACAGATAAAGGGAGAATTTTTGCGTTACTCCTTTTCTTACTTTCTACTTATTACCTATTACTTTTTACTTTTCTAATCATTTATGTTGTCTAAATTAACATCATAAAGAACCCTATCTCTAACACTGTTATAAGGGAAAATTTCGTTCTCATTAAACCAAATTTTTATCTCATAATCAGAATCAAATTCATTAGCCGAAGCATGAACGATATTTCTGACTGATCGATTATCAACATCGGCTATTTCATAAGAATCTAAAGTAAAATCTCCTCTAATAGTTCCAACAGCTGATTGAAGAGGCTCGGTTGATCCAACAAGTTTTCTAGTAATAGCAATAGCTTTATTCCCTTCAAGAACCATAGCAACTATAGGCCCAGATGATATAAAACGAACTAATCTATCTATAATTTTTTTACCAAGTTCAAATGGAGCTTCGGTGATTATAATGCCAGAGTTCTTTTTTCCTTCAATGGATCTATTACCAAGAGCTTCTATCTCGGCATCGTTTTTAACATAATGTTTGTAGGCCTGATCTTTAGTTGGAACAATAAGTTTCATAGCAACAATTTTAAGACCAACTCGTTCAAATCTTCCTATGACTTCTCCAATTAAATTTCTTTGAATAGCATCGGGTTTAAGAATGACTAAGGTTTTTTCGTTTTTCATA
>JAVHOK010000042.1:0-2095 GCA_036170035.1 Minisyncoccota bacterium | reverse complement strand
AAAGAGAAGTTAATGGCTCAAGTAAAAAAATATGACACCCGTCCTGATTTTGAAAATGAGCCAGGTTATGAAGATGAAGCTAACGAATCAGCGGAATCTTTTGATCAATCAGCTGAAGAAACAATCTATAGGGAAAAACTTTCCAATGTAGAAAGAGCTCTTAATAGAATAAAAAAAGGAACATTTGGCGTTTGTGAAAAATGCCAAAAAGAGATTTCGGAAGAAATGTTAGACATTATTCCAGAAACAGATCTTTGCCAAAATTGTAAAAAAGAAATTCAGGTTTAATAATTTAAAAAATAAAAACAGTTCAATTTTGGACTGTTTTTACTAAATAAATACTACATTTTTTTATCTATATATTTTTATTATTCTACTTGCTGTGATTTATGGTAAGTGCGGGTTGCAGAGCTATTCTCTTTCTCCTCATATAACATACTGCATATATTATATCTTTTACTTATTACTTTTTTATTTCTTCTTTATAAATTTGAATTTTAAAATTTTAATTTAATTCTTTATGCCCCTTTCAAAAATATATTCCGCTGAATTAGAAGGTGTTACAGCTAGACTTATAGAAGTTGAAACGGATATTAATATTGGCTTATCAAGTTTTACCATTGTTGGATTAGCAGATAAGGCCGTTTCTGAAGCCAAAGAAAGAGTCTCTTCGGCTTTAAAAAATTGTGGGATAAAACCACCCACGAGAGAAAATAGAAAAATAACTGTTAATCTCGCTCCCGCCGATATAAAGAAAAACGGATCTCAATATGATGTTGCTATTGCTCTTGGATATTTAATTGCTTCAGAACAAATAGAAAAATTTAATTCCAATAAAAAAATTTTTATTGGAGAATTAGCCCTAGATGGATCTATCCGCCCAATTCCGGGAGTTTTGAATATTTGTGATATGGCCAAAAAAATAGGATTTGATTATGTTTTTATTCCACATAAAAATTCTAAAGAGGCATCTATTATAGAAGGAATAAAAATTATTCCCGTTGCACATCTTCGCGAAGTGATTGCTTATTTAGAAGAGAGGATAACGATTCCAGAATTAGAAAGAGGTGATTTTATTTTACCTGAGCAAAATTTTTCTATTGATATTTCAGAAATAAAAGGACAAGAATTAGCTAAGCGCGCTCTTTCAATTTCTGCCGCTGGATCACACAATCTTTTTATGTCTGGCCCTCCGGGTGCTGGGAAAACTATGCTAGCTCAAGCTCTATTATCTATTTTGCCTCCGATCACTCAAAAAGAAGCATTGGAAACATCGCAAATATGGAGTGCCGCTGGAATGCTTATTGATCAGCCTTATATTTCTAGTCGTCCTTTTCGTTCCCCTCATCACACCGCCTCTCTTATTTCAATTATTGGTGGTGGACAAAATCCCAAACCAGGAGAAATTAGTCTCGCTCACAGAGGAGTTTTGTTTTTAGATGAAGTTCCTGAGTTTCGCAGAGATGTTTTAGAGTCATTAAGACAACCATTAGAAAGTGGCAAAGTTGTTATTTCCAGAGCTAAAAATACCTTAGAGTTTCCGGCGAGATTTATGCTTTTACTTGCTTCTAATCCTTGTCCTTGCGGTTATTATCAAGATGAATATAAAGAATGCAAATGTTCATTTTCAGAAATTCAAAGATATCAAAAAAAATTATCTGGGCCATTATTAGATAGAATTGATATTCATATTTGGGTTAATAGGATAAAATCAGAAGATTTAAAAAAAGAAAGAAATAAAAATGAATCTGAACAAATTAAACAAAAGATTCAATTGGCTCGTGATATTCAAAAAGAGAGATTTAAAAAGTATAATCTTTCTATTTTCTCTAATTCAGAATTATCTTCAAAGCAGATTGAGGATATAATTAAAATATCTCCAAGTGCTAAAAAAATTGCCGATACAATGTTAGACAAAGCTCATCTTTCTGCCAGAGGATATTTTAAAGTAATTAAAATTGCTCAAACAATCGCCGATATGGATGGAAGCGAAATTATAGAAGAAAATCATTTAAGCGAGGCCTTTTCCTACCGCTCCCGATTATCCTAATTTATTTTTTTACTCATCTCTTCCTTGTCTACTACCTACTACCTA
>JAVHOK010000041.1:0-2223 GCA_036170035.1 Minisyncoccota bacterium | reverse complement strand
GTGTATCTGGTATCACATCTGATTTTACTTATTCTGTTTGGGTATATCCCACACAAAATAATGACAATTTAAGTCGTGGAATATTAGGCAATCTTGATTTTTATCCAACCCCATATGGAATAAATATCATGCAAATTAGTCAACAAATATATATTTATTGGGGAGCTGGTGGAAGTAGTTACGCTTGGTCATCTAAAATAACTTCTCCAAACACATGGTATTATCTTACTTTAAAATACGCTTCTGGAACATTCTATCTATATATCAATGGCGTACTTCAGGTAGGAACAAAAACACAAGCCATAAATCAAAATAATACCAAAGTCACAATCGGTAGGTGGGATCAAGACTATATCGAGTATTATTTCAAAGGTAATATAGACGATGCTCGCATCTATAACCGTGCCCTTTCTGCTTCTGAAATAACTGCTATTTACAATGCTACCCGTTAGCAGAACTTCTACTTGCTAACGCATTATATAATAGTAGAAGTCCGCAATCAGGTAAATTAAGTAATATAAACAACTAACGACTCACTACCTACGACTTACGACAAATATATTTTTTAATTTTTTTATATCTTCTAATAAAACTTCTTTTAACGCTTGATTATAAATTGATGCCGCTGGATGATATAACGGAATTATTTTTATATTTAAATCTCCAAATTTACCATTTTCAAAAACTTTTCCGTGCATCTTTCCAATTGGTTGAATTTCATTTTCCAAACCAACCTTTTGCATAATATAACACATTGAATATCGCCCCAAAGTTGCAATAATCTTCGGTTGAATAATTTTAATTTGTCTATCTAAAAACGGACCATATATTTCTATTTCTTCTGGAAGAGGGTCTCTATTTTGAGGAGGTCTATCTTTAACTATGTTAGTTATATAAACTTTCTCTCTTTTTATTCCGATAGAATCAAGAAGTTCATCTAATATTTTCCCCGCCGATCCACAAAATGGCCTTCCTTGTTGAGCTTCATTTTTTCCTGGAGCTTCTCCTATAAACATAATTTCTGCATTATGATCTCCTTGTCCAATTACTGGAAAATATTTATTTTCTTTTCTGTATTGATAGAAAGGGGAGTTAGTCAAATTTAAAAGCTCATATTTTATTTTTTCTAATTCTTTATCTTTATTCATAATCGATTTTAATTATACTAAAAAACATAAAAACAATAAATCGGTCAAATTAATCTTGTTATGGACATTTATATATATTTATGCTATACTAGCGCTAATAAAGGTGTTTTTCTTAAAAAACCAAAAAGGCCAAGTAAAAATCAGGTTTTTTTAACGCACTTTTATATTAAAAGTCGAATAATTAGGCTTCTAAATAATTACTATGATTATATTATTCTTTGTGGGAATTCTTGAGATGCTTATCGTCACTGCCTGGACAAAAGAGGTTTCAGAAACAAATGTCTTAGTTAGTGGCGCAATTACCTTTGTTAATATCATAATCTGGTATTATGTACTACAAACAATTGTAGAAAATATGGGCGATTGGAGATTGGTGCTTGTGTATACGCTTGGCTGTGTTTTTGGAAATATGCTAACCACTTATTATTACAAAACAAAAGGGAAAAAGAAGTCAAAAAAAGAAAAAAACTTCAAAAATGAAGTCATAGAGATAAGGGACTAAAAATATGAAAGATGATTATCCCACCAAAAAATAGCCGTGTTAATAGTTTGAATACATTAATACGGCTATTTTATTAGTCATTTTATAGCTTTGACTTTCTGTAGCATCTATGATACAATGCCTCTGCTTAGGTTCTAATCAAAATATATATTTTTGTTAGTTTTGATGGAGGTCTTTCCTAGCGATTACAAGTTAGTATAAAAACAAATATAATGGCAAAAAAATTATATGTCGGCAACCTTGCTTGGGCAACCACAGATAAGGATTTAGAGGTTCTTTTCTCTGAAGCCGGAACCGTTTTGAGCGCAAAAGTTATGTCAGATAAAATGACAGGACGCTCAAGAGGTTTTGGATTCGTTGAAATGGAAGATTCTGATGCTGACGGAGCTGTTGAGAAAATCAACGGCAGAGATCTTGGGGGGAGAAAAATCATTGTTAATGAAGCTCGCCCTATGACAGAGAGATCTGATGATCGTTCTTCAGAAAGACGCAGATTTTAATCTCAAATAAAAATACCCCCTCTAAAAGTGGGGGTATTTTTATTGACTTTTTTTGAAATAGAATGTAATATTT
>JAVHOK010000040.1:0-2275 GCA_036170035.1 Minisyncoccota bacterium | reverse complement strand
CAAATAAAAAGATATTTAAAACTCTATTCAATACAACAATCAATCAATTTTTTTACCAAAACACCCATTTTAGACATTACGCCATTCTTTTCTTTGTCATTTTTATTTATCGCCCCCTCATCTATTTTTTTTACATCGCCCACATTTATTACTTTCAAATTAAGTCCCCAAAACAAAGAGTAGAGATTAAATGCTCTTTCAAACATTTCCATAGCTTCTTTTCTGTCTCCTTTTCCTAATTGTTTTGTCCCAACCTCCATTAACCTCATTGAGGCTGCCAAAAGATGTTTTGAAATACACCAAACCTCTCCTTCATATTCTTTAATTATTTTTTTCAAAAGTTCCTTTCTCATCTGCCGAACATCATTAAGCAAGTCATAATATTTAGCGTCTCCAGTTTTTTGAGCCGTAAAGAAAAAATGCTCTTCTATACTGACTAAATTCATTATCGCCAAAGACAAATCCTCATCAGACGAAAGATCTAATTTATTATCTCCCTTTTTTAGATTGTTTACCTTTTCTATAAACTCTTGTAAGTTTTCCATATTATTTTTTATATTTTAGTTACAAAATAAAAGACTACACTCAAAATCACAAGTGTTATTATTGGAAAAACTATCTTCTCAAACTTAAAATGCGCTCTCCCTCCATTTCTTTTCTTTAAATATTCATACAAGACAGTTGCCACAACAAAACCAATCGTTCCAAAAATCACACCCAATAATAACTTATCAATCCCCCACATTTTATTCAAAGGATGCCCGATTATATCTGTCCAAACAAATGGCAAAACCCCTAGCGCATAATATACAGCCGTTATCAAAATTTTCCTTCCATAAAATTTTATATTTTTCTTGTTTAACCAGTTAATCGTCCACCCAATCAGAGAAACCATTAATCCTCCAATCCAAATTCCAGTTACCACATCATCTACTCCCAAATATCTAGAGAGTCCAAGTCCCGCTCCCACCGCTATTGTACAAACGGGACAAACGGCCAAAACCGTTGGCGACAATAAAATCATAGCCAATAGAAAAACAACAAAAGTAAGTATATATTTTTTATTCATCATAGTATCTTTCATGATAAAATATTCATATAATATAAGCAATAACAAAAACAAAAGAGGTCATCGCGACCTCTTTATACCGTAAAATCATTTACCAATACAAATGAGAAGAGGATTTCGGACATTGCCATCCCCTAAAAGAACAGCGACAGATGGTACACCAATTAAAAACAAAGATATCAGATTTTTGAACAAAATCCTTTGCCTCGTCTTGCTTTCTCAATTTTTTCCCTCTTCCATCTCTTTTTGAGAGACATGTTACCCTCCCCTTTTTGTACTAAAAAAATCCTAACCTTAAATAAAACGAAAAACAAGTTTATCCAACAATCAACAATAATCCCATCAACAAAATACCAGCCAATAAAACCAAAAGATGCTTTATCGCCACAGAAATTTTTACATCCGTTCCCTGATGAATCTCTGGAACTAAATCAGATCCAGCCACATATATAAATCCTCCCGCCACCATTGGCAAAATATTTTCCGCAAATCCTTTCATTATTGGCCCAATGATTAAGACGACTACAGTTCCCACAATAGCAATTAATCCAATCAAAATATGAACTAAAAATGCTTTTTTAATTTGATAACCACCCTTTAACATAATTCCAAAATCTCCAATTTCTTGTGGAATTTCGTGTAAAAAAACCGCCAAGGTTGTTGCTATGCCAATTGGAATAGAAATAAGAAAACTTGCTCCAATTACAACACCATCAATAAAATTATGGATTGCATCTCCAACAATATTCATTGTCACCATTGGATGCGTGTGATTTTCGGAATCTGGTAAATGGCAATGCCTCCAACGAACAAACTGCTCCAACATAAAAAATAAAACAATTCCTCCTAAAACCAACAAAGAAACCACTAAAGGATCTTTTATGTTGTCAAAAGAATCCGGAATAAGATGAACAAAAGCATCTCCAAACAAAGCCCCCGCCGCTAAACTTACTAAATATGGAACTATTTTTGACAGCCAGTCTTTTTTGATTAAAAAAATCAAAACTCCAAAAAGAGAAAAGACGCTTGAAAAAATAACTCCCAAAATTGCATATATCCAAATATTCATAAAATTATAATACCTAATTTTCCATAAAAAAACACCCCAATATGACATTGGGGCGATTATTATCAATCATAGAAAAGAACTAAATCTTAGGCCGACGACACCTTCTCACTGACGGAGGCTTTTTGGAAAAATACAAA
>JAVHOK010000039.1:0-2332 GCA_036170035.1 Minisyncoccota bacterium | reverse complement strand
AAAATCTTTACAAATATTTTGAGTTTATGTTATATTTTATTTTTAATATAACATGATAAAGAATGCTCGGGTGGCGGAATGGTATACGCGAAGGACTTAAAATCCTTTGATCGCAAGGTCGTGTGGGTTCGAGTCCCACCCCGAGCACCACAAACGAACTAGACGGTTTTTTGGAAAATTTGGACGGGCTATAAATTAAAAAACGCATTGAAAAAATCTATGATTTTTGCTATATTATGAATAATGGATACCAATAAAAAAATAAAGTTATTATAATTAATTATGCAAATCAGAAATCAATTTTTTAGGATTCTTATTTATGTAGCTGCGGCTTTAGGTTTACGGTTCCTAATTGTAGACCGAATTTTGGGAGGTACCGATGTTTGGTGGTTACAGGCTATAGCCATTGTATTAATTTTTGGCATTGGCATCGGTTACGTTTTCCGCGGCACGGCAAAGGTAATTGAGGAAACCACAGATGTTCTAAAAGATAGAACAAAGTTGGCCGGTGGATTTCTTCAAGCGTTTGGAACTGCGTTCCCGGATATGGTAATCGGCGTAGTAGCAGCTTTTATTTCTTTACAAGTTAGGAATACTGATTATGTGCGCGCCATCAATTTAGCTATCATTGCGGCTTCAACCACTTTTGGTTCTAATATCTATAACGTCTTGCACGCGGTCTGGTGTATTTATCGGCAGAATTTGGCAAACCTGAAACACAAGGCTGTGCTTATGTTTCCGCTTTTCAAAACTGGTGGGAGCTTAAAACCGTTTGAGGAACACAATATCAAACCATCGGTTAGAGAAATGGACGGTGCAATTCGCATTTTGATAGCTTTAACTCTACTGACAGCTTTTGTGGCTATTAGTATGGTTTTATTTGGTCAAGTTAAGGGTGTGGAGGGAAAAATCGCAGGAGATCTTTATCAGTTGATTCTACCTGTAGGTATCGCTTTATTTATTCTTTGTGTGGGCGTTCTTTATTATTTCCGTAAAAGCCACCGTCCCGAATCATCGGTCGAAGAAGTTTTTGAGGAGGAAAGATACTATGATAAAGTTGGCTCATGGCGAATTTGGTTAGATTTGGTTTTGTCCGGTATAGCTATTTTGTTTGTAGCAGAAAGTATGGTTAAAAGCATGGAGGTTTTTTCGCATCTTACGCATATTCCATTTGTCGTTACAGGTATTATGGCTGGACTAATTGGTTGTTTCGGTGAAATGATTGTGGTACATAATTTTTCAGTCAATCCTAAAGGCCGTATCGGTGACGCTATCGTAGGCGTGGCTATGGATAATATTGTTACTACTTTGGGTGCGGCCATCGTGGCCATTATGGGCGGTATTTTTCTGGGTAGCAACTCGCTTATTTTAATTTTTATCATCATTTTAACAGCGAACACACTTCTTATAGAGCAGATTTCCAAACTGAAAAATGATTTGCAAATCATGAAATAAAAAGAGGTGAAAGGCGGCGCGCCAACTTCGTTGGCACGAAATTCGGCGGCGGCGGAAAACGAGGGCGGGCAAAAATTCCCTGCCTGCCGGTAGGCAGGCTTCCCCCTAACCCCTTTCCTTTTTGCCCGCCCGAGCGTTCAGTTTGGCGCGCGAAGCGTGTGCCTCAGTTCCGTTCAAAAAAGGTTCGGATTTCGTCAAATAAACGCACCACAAACGAACTAGACGGTTTTTTGGAAAATTTGGACGGGCTATGAATTAAAAAACGCATTGAAAAAATCTATGATTTTTGCTATATTATAAATATTTAATTTTGAGGTTTTGTGATATAATTTGAATAAGTTATTAAAAAATAAATATATGAATAAAGTATTTCTTAAGAAAGAAGCAATAAAACATGGTTGGAAATTAACTAAAGAAAATATCTATTTTATTCTTAAATTAGGAGTGTTTTTGGCAATTATTTATGTGGTTTTAGACGCCGTAGAAAAATTTTTTAGTATATTAGAATCACCTATTTCTTTACCTTTTTGGATTTTAACATTTGCTCTTGAGATGTTTTTAACGATTGGGGTTTTGAGAATTTTTATGAATATTAGTAATGATAAGGAATTTAAATTTAGTGATTTATGGAATGCAGACAATAAAACAATTATTAATTATTTTATTGGATCAATTTATTATTTTTTGATAGTGGTTGGAGGAATGATTTTATTAGTTGTTCCTGGAATTTATTGGGCAATTAAATATAATTTTACTCAGTATCTTATTATTGATAAAAAGTTATCTCCAAAAGAAGCATTAAAAATGTCTGGGGAAATAACAAGTGGATCTAAGTGGAATATATTTTTCTTTATGATTTTGATTATATTAGTTAATA
>JAVHOK010000038.1:0-2364 GCA_036170035.1 Minisyncoccota bacterium | reverse complement strand
CTGTTGAGCGTAAATTAGAATTTAAAAAATATTGTCCCTGGTGCAGAAAACATACGGTACATAAGGAAGGGAAGAAATAACTATCGCTCGGAATATATCTTTCTTCGACCCGCTCGCTCAGCCAGCGTCCTCGCTCGCTTAGCCTTCGCCTCGCTCTCTCACTCGCTTCGCTCGTTCGAACCATGCCCGCTCGGCTCCGGATGGTCTCAGAAAAATATATTCCTCGCTCTTAAGATTTAAAAATTAAAAATTTAAAATTATTTATTAGGGGCATGGTGAAATGGCTATCATAAGGATCTCCAAAATCCTTGTTCCAGGTTCGAATCCTGGTGCCCCTGCTTTTAAAAATTGCCCTTTGGGCGATTTTTTGTTATACTAGAATTGTAACAAATAATAACTAACTAATATGAATAAAAAAGGAATTGCCCCTATCATCATTGTCTTAATTATTGCTCTCTTAGCTGCAGGAGGTATTGGAGGATACACATATATTAAGAATAAAAATAAACCTATTGCTTGTATGGCAGACGCAAAACTTTGTCCAGACGGAAGCTCTGTAGGCAGAATTCCTCCTAATTGTGAATTTGCAGAATGTCCAACTACTACAATATCGATAACAACAACTACAACTATTGTGACAACTACTACTAAGGCAATTGCTCAACAAACTTGTGATTCTATCTGCAAATCAAAGGGATATCAAAGAGGCACTTGTATATGCACTTTAGGTGATTATCAATCTGCGCCTCCTGTAAATATTGGAAACACTCCTGATTGTCAGAAGGAACACGAAGAATATCCTAAAGATAAATACAATGGCACTTGTTGTTGTTATCCCGCAGGAAGATATTCTTGCATATCCCCTGAAGAGCAAGTCGCAGGAGGACTAGTTTCGCATTGTACATATGATTCTAATGGGAAATTTACTTCTTTAGATGAATGTGAAAAAACTTGTCCTGGTCCTTCTTGTACTGATTCTGATGAAGGAAATAATATTTATATTAAAGGCGTGGTGACACTAACAGGGGGCAATCAAACTAGGACTCTTACAGATGCATGTGATGGAAATAACTTAGTAGAAATTGATTGCGGAGGTCCATACGGATTCATGGAAAATTATGAGCATTGTCCCTCTGGCTATATTTGTCAAGATGGAGCATGCATTTTCTCTCAATAATTCTTATCCAAAACAGGTTCGAACATCGTCCATTAGACGCCTATTGACTTCAAACCTTAATATGGTATATACTAGAAATATAGATAAACCATATTAAGGAATATGACCTATTTAGATAAAAAAATACAGGAGAGATTAGAAAATAAATTAAAAATTTTGAATTCGTATCGGCCATTGCCTAAAGCAGCTCTCGAGAAAATAAGAGAGCAGTTTGAAATAGAAATGACCTATAATTCCAATGCTATCGAGGGCAACAGTTTAACTTTGAAAGAAACCTTTTTAGTTATTAACGAAGGTATAACCATTAAGGGTAAACCCCTAAAAGATCACTTAGAAGCTAAAAATCATAAAGAAGCTTTAAATTATCTTTATGATTTAGTATCAAAAAACACAAGAAGCACTTTATCCGAATCATTAATAAGGGCCTTTAATCAGATAATTATTCAGAATATTGATAGAGAATGGGCGGGAAAATACAGAAATAGCGAAGTCATAATTACAGGCTCTGATTATAAACCACCTCAAGCGATTAAAGTACCTGCATTAATGTCTAATCTAATAACGTGGTTAAAGAAAAACAGAAAGAAACTTTATCCAGTTGAATTGGCGGCATTAATACATTACAAATTAGTCGCCATTCATCCATTTTTTGATGGCAATGGAAGGACAGCTCGTTTACTAATGAATGTTATTTTAATGGAAAATGATTATCCATTAGCCATAATTCTCAAGAATGATAGAAAGAAATATTATAACGTGTTAAGTAAATCAGATAAAGGAGATTTAATTCCTTTTGTTCGTTTTATTGCTCAAGCAGTCGAACGATCACTCGATATTTATCTTAAAGTTTTAACTCCAACAGGTAGGATAAAGGAGGATTTTATTTCGTTAATTGAATTAAGCAAAGGAACTGATTTTTCGCCGAAATATCTTAATCTTTTAGCTAGGACAGGAAAATTAGAAGCGCATAAAGAAGGTAGGAACTGGGTTTCTTCAAAAAAAGCACTGAAAAGATATTTAGAAAATAGGGAAAGGAAAAGATAAACAGGTTCGAACATCGTCCATTAGACCCTGCAAACACAATCGCCTTTTGGGCGATTTTTGTAGTATAATAGAGTTGTAATAATTAACAAATATAAAAATATGAGAAGTTTATCGGTATTAATAAAAGATAGTTTTAAGATATA
>JAVHOK010000037.1:0-11461 GCA_036170035.1 Minisyncoccota bacterium | reverse complement strand
TAGAGCAGCTCCCTCTTAAGGAGACGGTCGAAGGTTCGATCCCTTCCGGGTGCACAAAACAATGTTTAAAGAACATTGTTTCACAAAAAAACCAACATTATGCCTCAACCTTGGATTACTTACATTCTAAAATGTAAACATGGTATTCTATATACAGGAATTACAAATGATATAGAAAATAGAATAATTGTACATAATCAAGGAAAGGGTGGATCTTTTACAAATAGAAATAAACCTTGCGCTCTTATATGGCACGAACATCACAAAAATAGAAGTAGTGCTCAAAAAAGAGAATGTGAAATAAAAAGTTGGAAAAGAGAAAAAAAATTAAGGTTAGTAAAATCCAATCTTTTGTAAAAATATCTAAAAAAATTTAACCAATCATTAGTCGTAAGTTGCAAGTAGTTAGTCGCCTACCCTGAACAAATAAAATGAGTTTAAGGGTTCATCGCATTGCGGGATTCGTATAGTGGTAGTACATTACCTTGCCAAGGTAAAGGCGCCGGTCCGATTCCGGTATCCCGCTCACTAAAATATCATCAAAAAATTATCCACCGTACGGTGGATATTTTTATTTAATGATTTGAATTTGAAAATATCTCATTTCCTTTAATCGCTATCTGTTTAAAAATCTGATAAATTTCTTTAACTAAAGAACTAATATCTCCTAATTCTTTTTCTATATTAGTTAAATCTAAACCTCCACTAGCCAAACCCACTTCTTTACTCACATCAGAGAGTTTTGTCTCAACTTGATCAATTTTACTTTGAGAATCCGAAGTGAGTTTTTCAAGAACTGTTACATCTTCACCTTTACTCTTTAATTCTTTTATTTTTTTTGAAAGGATTGTGTTTCTATTTTGAGCTGTTCGAACCACTGTTTTTTCAAATTGATTTAAATGAGCAAATATAACTAATTTTCTTATATCATCTCTATGCGCATTTCTATAATCGCTTATCTGACCGGCAATCCCTACTAAGTTTTGAGTAGAAGAAGAAGATATAATAAGATCTCTAAACTCATCTAATTTAGATCCATTTTCTTTAACATTCTTAAGTATATCATTAGCAAAATCTCCATACTCATTTGTCTTAACTTTAACATTTCTTTCTAATTGTTTATTTTGAGCCTCGAGTACATCCAAGCTTTTTTCTAAAAGATTTTTTGTCCCTTGAACCAAATCAACATCTTCAGTTTGATTGTTTTCTTTATTAGATTCTCTTAAAGACTTGCTTTTATCAAATTTGCCCCTCTCCTCATTAAATTTAGTCATAGCTTTTGAAACATCATCATCTTGTTCTTGAGCATAAGCAAAAACAGGCAAAACCAATATAGTTACCATTCCAACCCAAAATACTGTTTTTTTATAAAAATTCATATATGTCTTATTTTATTGTAGATAGCGTTTGATCAACTTGATTAATTGTTTTTTCCTGGGCAAAATAGCTAGCTAAACTAACATTGGCATTAATTGTCGCCTCATTCCCTATACCATTCATATCAAAATAATCAATATTATTCAAGCCCGAAGAAACACCTAACATCTGAACATCTTTTAATGCATTATCAACCGCTGAAGTGTTTTTTTCTGATTTTATATATGATCCAACATCTAAAGCTACTGAATTTATTGTTTGCTCATCACTACTGATACTCTTTAATTCAGAAACCTTCGCCGTCTCAGTTGCAAAAGGATCAGCATAAACCATAAAAGCGACCAACCCCACCATTGCCATTGGTACAGCAATTTTTAGCAACATAGGAGATTTCATTTGCATTTTTAATCCTCCCCAAAAAGAACTTGTCAAAGAAGCTTTCTCAAAATATTGAGAGTTCCTCTCTTTAATCGGTAAGTTATTTAAAATTTTCAACGCTAAATCAGTTTCTGGTTCAATTGAATTTTTTATTTGGTTTAGTGATCTAATAAAATCACATAATTCATTTTCTTCATTTTTTAAAAATTCTTCCAAAATAACACCCTGATCAGAAATATCGGATATACAGTCAATTATCTCTTTTATTTTTTTATCTTCTCTCATATTTCTTTCTTAAGATGTTTTTTTATTTCCATAAGTCCTCTGTATTGAAGAGACCTTACGGCTGCCGATGATTTTCTTGTTATTTTTTCAATTTCTTTATTGGGTAAATCATCAAAAAATTTTAACATTATCACTTCCCTTTGATCATCTGATAAATTATCTAATTTTGATATAATTTTCTTAATATAAATACGACGATCAAGATCTTCTTCCAAAGAATTCTCCTCGGATGGCTTTTCGTAATCCTCGATCTTATCCGTCGTTATGTCTTTTTTCTTTCTCCAATGATCTATTAAGGTGTTCCTGGCAACGGTATACAACCATGCCAAACTATTGTTTTTTGACTTAATTGCCTCTTTATTTTCCCATGCTTTCAAAAATACAGATTGGGCTAAATCTTCCGATAACTCCCTTGATCCGTTTCTAATAAATAGATAACGATAGATAGGAGTTAAATAAGACTCATAGAAACCCGCAAAATCCCCCCAGTTTAAATCCCTGGCTGATTCGGCTACCTTTGACAAATTTAAGTCATTCTTGCTTTGTTTATTCTGCTTGTCTTTCATAATATATGACGATTTAAGACACAAAACGTGTCTTAAATACTGCCTAAATAAGTATATAGGGTTTTTACTAAAAAATAAAGAATCATTTTATTTTATATAAGATAAATACAGTGAAAAGATTGTTTTCTCTTATATTTTATATCTAACTTTTAACTTTAAAATTTCAATTTTCAATTGCTACTCAAACCCCCGCTCATTTCCTTGTCTTTTTTTAAACCAATATGTTATAATCTAGTCAGGAAAGGGAAAGGTCGAAAAAACTATACTTACTATTTTCATTTTATGAAAAAAACAGATTTTACAGAGGTAGTTATGAGCGCCGGAGGCATTGAAGTAAAAAAGAATGCCGTCGCCGTTGTTGATGCTATCTTTGACACAATTGCCAAGGCTTTAAGTAAAGGCGAAGAAGTTGCCATCTCAGGTTTTGGAACATTCCGTATTACAAAAAGAGCCGCTCGCGAAGGAATCAATCCAAGAACAGGAGAAAAAATTCATATCGCCGCTTCAATCAAGCCAAAGTTTAGAGCTGCAAAAGCTCTAAAAGAAGCTGTTCAATAAAATTGCGTAATTTACACAAAAAACACCCAGCTTCACTTTTGATCTCATTAATATATATTATATTAAATTCAAAAGTGAAGCTGGGTGTTTTTTTATTTATTATTTTAAGTATTCTTTTACATTCACACTCATTTTTACAAAAACATCATAAGCTTGTTTTATTGTATCCAGAGACTCAACTACCAAAGATTCCAAATATTCATCCATTAATTGATCATCACTTTTAATTATCAATTTCCCTTCATTATCATATTTTAACTTAGCCATTTTTTCTTTCTCTTTTAAACTATTCATTAAACCATCAACAAATTCTTTGGTAGAAGTAGATTTATCGATACTATACAAATTTACAATTACCTGCTTAGATGTATCGTTTAATTGACGGGATTTAAGCACCAAACTTCTGGCATCTGCATACAAATCTCTCAAAACATTAGCCTTGGTTAAATTTTTATCATATATCTTTGATACATCCGCCCCCACTTTATCAATTCTTTGGTCAGCTAATTTTAATATATCAGAAATAGACAATACCACAATGATATTACTTATTTCTTTCGCTCCAAGATCAATTTCTTGAATCTTTTTTAATTCAATTTCTTTAGCTATCTCTTTTATTTTATTTAAATCCAGATCACCTTTCTTTATTTTATCTTGTTCTTCTTTATAAAAATCAAAATAAGAAGATATTTCCTTCGTATATTCTTCTTTTATGGCCTTCCATTCATCAGATTCTGGAAAATTTGATGATAAAAACTTTGACTCCAAATCTTTTATTTGGGCCACAGAAACATCAACGACATCTAAAATAATTTTTGTTTTTGATTCAATTTCTAACTTCCCTTTTTCTTCATCTGAAATATCTGTTTTGTCTTTTATGTCAGCAAGCTTTTGAACTTCTGCCTTTGTTTCATTTAATTTCTGATCAATTTCTGGAGTTTGAGCCAAAACTTTATTGTTAGAAAAAGATAACACAGCTAGAACAGCTAGAAAAACAAATAAATAACTTTTTGTTGTTTTTGTTTTCATTTTATTTACTAATTGCATTTAAAATATCATTTACCTGGTTATTAACATCGCTTACCTTCATGACATCCACAGATGTAGATGAATCAATTTTTTTCACTTCAGATGAAATAATGGTTTCATTAAGATGATTCATTGTATTTTTTGAAACTTGATCAAGCGCTACCGTTGTTTGATTTTTTGTTTCCTTAAAACTCTCTAATTGAGCAATGTGAACATCAATGGTTTTGTTTATTAAACTTGCTTCAGCTACAATTCCACTTTGATTAAGTCCCGGAAGAAAATAAGGCGAAAGTTCTTTAGTCGCCAAATAAGCTCCAACAACCACAACTACCGCAAGACCAGTCAACCAAGCATAATTTAAGGATGTTTTAAAAAATTGAAAAAATGACAATCCGTTTTCTGTTGCCAAATTCAAATCAGACGAAAAACTTTCCGTCTCTATAATTTGCGGACATTGTTGTATAGAAAATAGAGATTTTTTTGCCCAATCTCTATCTGGCGAAATTGCCTTAAATTTATTTAATGTTTTTATCAAATCCA
Source organism: Minisyncoccota bacterium (assembly GCA_036170035.1). GTDB lineage: Bacteria > Patescibacteriota > Minisyncoccia > UBA6257 > JAGOQP01 > JAVHOK01. The sequence continues at coordinate 6,728 of JAVHOK010000037.1, read as the reverse complement.
TCTGTTTCATATCTATTTATTATTTTCTGCAAATTTTTTAAAGCTCTATATTGAATGACTCTAATCGTTCCCTGACTTTTACCTATATTTTTTGATATCTCTTTATAAGATAAATCTTCTACAAATCTCATAATGATTACATTTTGTTGTTCCTCGGTTAATTCCAGCAAAGCTTTTCTTGCTTCTTCCATATCCATCCTATTCTCTAGATTATTTTCTTCATCCACTTTATCTCCTATGTCTTCTATGTCAAAATCTTCAAGAGATAAATTAAATTTTTTTGTTCTGTAATAATCTATAACCTTATTTCTGGCAATCTGGTATAACCAACTTGAAAATGGCAACCCCTGATCTTTAAAACTATTCATATGTTGCCAAGCGCTCAAAAAGACGTGGTGAGTGAGATCCTCGACTTCCTCACGATGGCCAACCTTAAGATAGATAAAACGATAAATAGCTTCGTGATATCTATCATAAAGCGACCCAAAAGCCGAGGATTCACCCTCAATAGCTTGCCTGATTAGACTTAGATCCTTTTCAGTATTACCACTCATATAGTATAACGATAGAATGACTATTTAGTTTCAATTTCGACTTTATAAAAATAAGTAATTAAAAGGGTTTTTTGAAGATTTACTCTTTGACCATCAAACCAAAAAAATCTCAAAAATAAGATCTTCTCATCATTATCTCAAAAATCACACCAAAAATAAAGGACCATAAATTAACTAACGACCCACAACAAAAAATTGATTTCGCATAATTAGCATAAGATATTCGCTGATTTCGCATTATATTAACACTTTAAATTTATTATTGCTTTTCCTCTCTTTTTTTCTTATCATAAGACCAATGAAAAAGACTTTTCTGATTTTATTTTCTATTCTTATTATTGGGACTGGGTCTTTTTTTTATCTTACGGATAATTCTTTTATTTCAAGAACCAAGGCCCAAATTTCTTCCATAATTAACCTAAAAAACACAAAAACTTTTTTTGCAAATGAACAAACCGCCTTTGAACCATCTCAAATCACAAACCAACTTCCTCAAAAAACTCCCCCCGAACCACAAATAAATCTTTCTAACTACTGTTCCAAAGACACTATTTTTTCCGAAGAAAATGACAAAATTTTTTGTTCTCAACCTCCAAAAATAAATAGATTTAGAATGTTTGAAATTGATCTTTCTGATAACAAAATTATTTTTTACGAAAATGGTTTAATTAAAAAAATATTTCCCCTCGCCTATCAAGCTCCTTATGGCAAATGGTTTCAAACCCCAACTGGATATTTTCAACTTGGAGTCAAGAAGATGAAGTTTATGTCCTCCGTTGTTAGTGTTTATATGGAAAACGCCGTTCAACTTTATGAAGATTTTTTTATTCACGGAATCCCATATTATCCAGACGGAACAAAAGTCACTAGTCAATTTTCTGGAGGATGTATTCGTTTAGAAGATAAAGTCGCCGATCAATTTTATAAAGACACCCAAACTGGAGACGGTGTTGTTTCTTATTTAACTCTCAATAAAATCCAACTCAAAGAAGGTTTTTCCAGTCCCATCAATCCTAAAGGTTTTTGGATAAGACAAAGATTTAACTCTCCTCTAAAAGCTAACTGGAAATGGGCTAAAGACAAAAAAGAAAACTATATTCAACATGCTGGATTAGATCTCGCTCCTTATACTGATACACAAGATAAAAAAGTCTATTCTATTTACAAAGGCATAATAGAAAAAATACACATTAATGGGCAACAAGATGCCGGACTTGGAAATAGTATAATTATTAAACATCAAATAAATAATACGATCGTTTATTCTCTTTACGGACACCTAGACTCAATAAATTCAAACATAAAAGAGGGTGATCAAGTAACATCCGGTCAAGCCATTGGTATTGTTGGAAACACTGGATATGGATGTAATTTTTGGAAAGTTGGCGATGATGGTTGTGATAAACAAGACACTGAAGATGATATCCATCTTCACTTAGAAATAAAAACAGCCCCTATTTTAGAATCTCCTATTCAAGCAGAATGCGAGATTGACGGGCACACATCTAAAATCTGTATTGGTTATACTCCTAAAGACCCAACTCAATACGGATATTTTGACCCCTTAACTTATATTTATTCAACTTTCTAATGATAATCTCATCCAAAAAAACAAAAAATATTTTAATCTTTGTTATGGTGTTTATTGTAGTGGGAATTTTTTATGTGTATAGAATAAAATATCCATCAAATAATTTTAAAACTGGCGTATATAATGAAAGTTCAATTAACTCATTGAAAGTCGCCACCTCATATCCTATTATTGGCAATCTTATTAATTTTATTTCAGACAACAAAGTTGAGGTAATTTATGCTAATTGCATAGGACAAGAAACGGACTGCCCCGAACAATTTATAAAAAGAGCTAAGAATGAAGATATAAAATTATTTTTTTCACTTGGCGGTGGTTTTGATGGCTGGACAAGTAAAATTTCTAAATCAAATCAACTTAAAATTATTGATCTATCTCAAGACTTAGAAACTCCACCCGTTTCTTATCAAAATATATTTTCCAACACTACTAACAATCAATACATACCAAGATATTATTGGCTTTCTATGCACAATACTCAAAAAATGGTTAATATCATCGCCCGCACTCTTGGACAATATGACATTATTAATAGAGAAATTTATATCAGTCAAGCATACGATTATAATATTTCATTAGATGATGCTTATAGAAGTTTTAATGATAGCCTTAAACAAATCAACAAAAAAAACATCATTGTTTTTAAAGATCAATGGAAAGATTTCGCTTATGATTTTGATCTCCCTATAAAAGGAATATTTGATATTCCGCAAAATAAAAAAAGAGAAGATTTTTTTAAGGAACTTCAACAATATCTCAAAAAAAATAAAAATACCTTCATTCTAACTGACACGCTTTTCCCATCCGAAGATTTTCTTTCTCAAATCAAGGATCCAAATGTAAAAATTGCCACAATCGATCCATTTGGAGATCTTTTTAAAACAGAATACATTGATGTTATGAGATACAATATTTCTCAAATAGTTAATGCTTTTTAAAAAATCCCCTCAGAACGAGGAGATTTTTTATTTTAACCACAATTTATTTTCTACTACTTGTTCTTGGTCTACCAAGTAGTGAAAATGAATTTAATTTTTTATCCTAAAAATAATTTTCTTCTCCGATTTATTTTCTACTACTTGTTTTTGGCCTACCAAGTAGTGAAAATGAATTTAATTTTTTATCCTAAAAATAATTTTCTTCTCCGATTTATTTTCTACTACTTGGCATATTCTACTGCTCTTGATTCTCTAATAACCGTTACTTTAATCTCTCCCGGATACCTAAGCTCAGATTCAATCTTTTTTGCAATCTCTCTGGCTAATTGTAATGAACCAAAATCATCAATTTTTTCCGGCGTTACAAATATTCTCAATTCTCTTCCTGCAGAAATAGCATAGGCATTTTTTACCCCCTCAAAACTTCCGGCAATATTCTCAAGCTCGGTTAATCTCTTTATATAATTTTCCAAAGAATCTCTTCTTGCTCCAGGTCTTGCGGCCGACAAAGCATCAGCTGACGCCACCACATAAGCTTCAGGAGTGGCATATGGATATTCATCATGATGCGCTTCCATAGCATTTATCACTCTTTCGTCTATATTATATTTTTTCAATATCTTTCTTCCAATTTCTACATGTGATCCAGCTACTTCATGATCTATTGATTTTCCAATATCATGCAAAAGAGCTCCTTTTTTAGCAACATCAGCATTAAGTCCAAGCTCTGAAGCAATCATTCCAGAGAAATGAGCCACTTCAATAGAATGTCTAAGCACATTTTGCCCATAACTTGTTCTATAATTAAGTCTTCCTAATAACTGAATAATTTCTTTTGGAAAGTCATAAATACCCACCTCATAAGCCGCCGCTTCTCCCGCCTCAATCATCTTCTTATTAATTTCTTGATTAGCCTCTTCAACTTTTTCTTCTATCTTTGCTGGCTGAATTCTTCCATCTTTAATTAATTTTTCCAAAGCCAATTTAGCAATTTCTCTTCTAACTGGATCAAATGAAGAGATAACAATTGTATCTGGAGTCTCGTCTACAATTAATTCAACTCCAGTCAATCTTTCTATTGCTCTTATATTTCTTCCTTCTTTCCCAATAATTTTTCCTTTAAATGCTTCATCGGGCAACTGCACGGAAGAGGTGGTTAATTCTGTCGCCGAAGATCGACTATATCTCTGCATAGCCGTTGTTAATATCTCTAAAACTTGTTTTTCTACTTCATCTCTTTTTTCTCTTAAAATCTTTAGTGAATATTCCAAAAAGTCCTGTTGATATTTTTGCTCAATATCTTTAAAAAGTAAAACTTTGGCTTCCTCCACGGAAAGTCCAGACACTCTCTCTATTTCTTTAGAAATGTTTAATTTTAGTTGCTCTATATGACCCTTAGCTTCAACAATCTTTTGTAAATCTAGATTAACTAATTTTTCTTTCTCTTTAACCTCCAAAGACTGGGCATCAATCATTTCCTCTTTTTTAATCAAACGATCCTCAATTTTGTCCGATTGAGTTTTTCTTTCTTTTTCCTCGCGTTTAATTTCTTCAAGAATTTGAGCCGATCTCTCCTGAGCCTCAAGAATAATTTCTTTGGCCTTTGATCTTGACTCTTCAAGTTGATTTTTAATCTTTTGCTCTATTGAAGCAACACTTTTTGAAACAACCGATTGTCTAATAAAATAACCTACAATCACACCCAAAACCAACGAAATTCCAAGATAAACAAAATTTAGATTTTCCATATAATTTGGAAATCCCCAGATTCTTCTTATTTAATTTTTGGATTTTTGTAAATAACTCCTTTAAAAAGTTACTCTCTAATTTCAAAATATTATAAAAATTCATCTGAAAATTCTTAACTAGTAATAATTAATGACATTCTTATGATACATTTTGTCAGAAGTATTGTCAAAAGTTTACCTGCCTCCAGTAGACCTGTCCGCCGATAAGCAGGTTTACTCGCCAGAGGCAGGACCCCTATTTCTTATAGAATCCAATTATTAAACCAGACAAGAATTTTTACACTTTGTTATTCTGAATAAAATGAAGAATCTCATTTGTTGCCAAAACTTAACATAATGCCCCCATCTAGATTTATACATACGATTTCTGCTATATTTAATATAATCAAATGAAAAATACAATTATATTAATGGTTTTAGATGGATGGGGCATCGGACAAGAAAACCAATCTAACCCAATCTATGTTGCCAAACCAAAAAATATAGAATATATAAAAAATAATTTTCCCTCCGGAGCTATTCAGGCCTCCGGTATTGCCGTAGGACTTCCTTGGGGAGAAGAAGGCAACAGTGAAGTTGGACACCTTACTTTAGGCATAGGAAAAGTTGTTTACCAACATTACCCAAGAGTTAGTTTGTCTATAAAAGATGGAACATTTTTTTCTAATCCTACCATTACAAAAGCCATTGAACATGCCAAAACAAATAATTCAAAAATTAATTTTGTCGGAATGATTGGTCAAGCTAATGTTCATTCATCTCTTGAGCATATTAATACCCTTATTGATATGGCCAACAAAGCTCAGGTTAGATTTTGCCTACATTTATTTACTGACGGAAGAGATAGCGATCCTCATTCTGCTTATTCTCTAATTTCAAAATTACCCATAGATAAAATCGGCAGTGTTTCTGGAAGATTTTATTCTATGGACAGAGACAAACATTGGGATATGACCGAAAAAGCTTATAACGCTCTTATTGGTAATACAAACTACATAGAATCAAAACAGATAATCTCTCACATACAAGAAACTTATGACAAAAAATTAAACGATGAATTTATTGCGCCTGTTGGAATAGGCACAATAGAAAATGCTATTACTGATAATGATTCTGTTTTTATATTTAATTTCAGAGAAGACAGAATGAGACAAATCGTAGAAGCCTTTGTTAATCCATATTTTGATAAATTCACTGTTAAAAAATTTAACAATTTATTCTTTGCTTCAATGACTCAGATTAGAGAAGATTTTAACATTCCGGTTGCTTTTGATCCTCAACCTATTCAAAACTCTCTCGGAAAAGTTTTATCTCAAAATAATAAATCCCAACTTAGAATTGCAGAAACACAAAAATATGCCCATGTTACTTTTTTCTTTAATGGCTTAGATGACAAACCATTCCCAAATGAGTACCGAGTTTTAATTCCATCCAAGACGGTCCCTAAACAAGACAACGATCCCCAAATGCAAGCTCAGGCCATCACCACAAGGTTAGTTCAGGCCATAGAGGAAGAATCTTTTGACTTTATACTCGTTAATTATGCCAACCCCGATATGATTGCTCATACTGGAAATTATGACGCCACCATTAAAGCCATAGAAATAGTTGATGAGCAGATTGGAGAAGTTATTAAAGCTGTTCTTGCTCATAACTCTACACTCATTATTACCTCTGATCATGGCAACGCCGAAAGATTATTTAATCCAATGACGGGAGAGCCAGAAACTAAACATGATGCCAGTCCCGTTCCTATCTATCTTGTCGGAAGTAAGTATCAAAAAGTTCAGAATCCTTTTAATGTTAAAGAAAAAGAAAAATTCACCATAGGGATGTTGTCTGATATTGCTCCAACAATATTAGAGCTAATGGAAATTCAAAAACCTCAAGATATGAC